>NZ_JAHUTH010000042.1:0-62795 GCF_025376855.1 Variovorax endophyticus | reverse complement strand
GGCTACCTGATGAACCAGGGCTCGGAGGTGCAGCGCAGCTACGGCTTCGAGTTGCGCACCAACGAGTGGGGTTCGATCCGCGCCGACAAGGGCCTGCTGCTGACCACCTACACGCAGGACTTCACGCAGCGCGTGTCGCGCGACAACCCCGACGGCCACGAGCACATGGGCGCCGCGCTCGCGCAGAGCGGCGCGCTGATGCAGTCGGCCGGCCAGGCCATCGCCGCCACCAAGGCGCTGGTCGGCGCCATGGCCAAGGGCAAGGGCCAGCAGCTCATGGGACTGGTGCAGGGCGTGCAGTCGCTGGCCGGCGCGGCGCAGGCCGTGAGCGCGCTGGCTGGGGGCGATGCTTCCGACGAGGCCGGCGTCTCGGGCGATGCCGACCCCGCCATGGCCGATGCGCAGCGCATGCTCGACCTCTCGCGCAGGATCGACAAGCCCGTGGTCTCGATCGTGAGCCCCGAGGGCCAGACCATGATCAGCCCCAAGCCCATCGTCGTGAGCTCGGGCCAGAGCGTGTCGATGCGCTCGCAGTCGGCCATGACGCTCACCACCGGCGCGCAGCTCACGCAACTGGTGGCGGGCGGCATGCTGACGCAGATCGCCAAGGGCGGGCAGGTCAACGTGGTCTCGGGCGGCGACATCGTCTCGCATGCGAGCGAGGGCGCGATCAACCTCGTGGCCAAGACCGATGCCTCGGTGACCTCGACCGAGAGCAACGCCAACCTCGTGGGCCGCAAGTCGGTGCTGGTGCAGGCGGTGGACCAGGACGTGTTCGTGATGGGCAAGACCAGCATCTCGCTGATCTGCGGCAAGTCGTCGATCGTGCTGCTCGAGGACGGAACGATCCGGATCAGCGGCGTGAAGGGGCTGGTGAACTTCACGGAGGATCTGGATCAGCGGGGCGGGAAGATCTTTCTGAACTGCGAGGCGCCGGTGGGCGCAGCGCCGCCCGAGGCCACCGAAGAGGAACAGGCGCCCACCTTGCCCGCGGCGGCGGCGCCGGCGACACCGCAGAGCGCGGCCACCTCCGGTTCGCCCATCAAGTCCAAGGTTCTCGCCGAGCAGATGAAGAGGCTGAAGGATGCGAACTGGAAGATCGTCTATGGGCCGAGCGGCAAGGGCTCGCACACCAATCTGCAGACCAAACGGATCACGCTCGACAGCGACGTCAAGACGAACCCGGCGATGTTCCACGAGCACCTCGCCCACGAGCTCGGGCATGCGCTGTATCCGGGAAAAATCGATCTTCAATCAAAGGAGAGCTACATCGACAGCATGCTGATGTCGGAGGGCGCGGCACAGATGAACGAGATCAAGGTGCAACGCGAACTGCTGGCGATGGGCGCGGACGACATCAAGGCGACGACCAATCCCATTCACATGGCCATCTACAACGGCGCCTACGACAACGCCTTGAAAACGGGCGACACCGAATCGGCGATCCGGACCATGGGCACGATCTACGGCACCGGGAAGACTTCGACGACCCAGGAGTCCTACTACGACTACTACGCCAAGGGCTACCCCCAGGCCCTGAAGGCCATGTCTCAAAGCAATCCGAAGGGCCCGAAGTGAGCGCGGCGATGAACGGTCCGTCGTCTGCGTTGTCGTTGTGGAGCATGGTCGATGCCTTGTCCGCGCAGATTCCGTTCTCGGCGCCGGCCGTGGCGAGGCTTCTGCCGGGGCACTTGGCGGAAGCCTCGTCGGCCGATGACGAACCGTTCCGCTTCTTCGAGGGCGGGCCGATCCGCCTCGGCGATGGTGTCGAGATATCGAGCGTCGACCTGAGGATCCGGCGTGAACCCGGGCACCCCGGATTTCTCGTCATCGAGCTGCAGGGCCGCTGCGTCCCGCTCGAGGAGGTGAGGGCACGCCATCAGCTGCTGTCGCTCACCGGCGTGCCGCGCGGCCGTTCGCCCGAGGAGGCGATCACCCTCAGCGCCGAGACGACATGGGGACGGCTGTCGTTCGGCTTCAAGGAACGCCGCCGCGACTGCCTGGCCTACATCGTCTTCGCGCCCCACTGAACTGCAGGACGCCCATGCGCTATCACATCCAAGAAGGCCACTTCGACCTCCCCGACGACGGCCGCATCGACCGCTCGATGAACGTGCTCGCCATGCCCGACGGCAGCGGCGTCACCTTCATCGTCAGCCGCGACGCCTTGCGCGCGCACGAAACCCTGGCGCAGTTCGTCGAGCGCCAGATGAACGACCTCAAGCGCCAGGTGAGCCAGCTGCAGGAAACCTCGCGCAACCCCATCGGCGTGGGCCCCGCGATGCGCAGCCTGGCCGCCATCGAGATCGCCACCCGCTTCAGGCAGAACGGCCAGGCGCTGCACCAGCGGCAGGCCGCCTTTCAACTGCCCGACGGCCGCGCGGTGCTGATCCTCACCGCGAGCAGCCCCGAGCCCTTCGGCGAGAGCGAGCTCGCGCTGTGGCAGCGCACGCTCGCGAGCTTCCAGCCCAGGGACTGACGCGGCACCGCGCCCGCGTGCCTCGCCATCGACCATGCCCGGCCAACCCGCAGCGCGCCTGCACGACCCCATTGCCCACACCAACGCGCATGCGCGCTTCTGGGCCAAGTTCGCCGGCGGGCTGATCGGCGGCATCGCCGTGGGCTTCGCGGCCGGCGTGGCCGTGGCGGCCGTGGTCGGCACCGGCGGGCTCGCGGGGCCGCTGGTAGCGGGCGCGGTGGTGGTCGGCGCGCGCATGGCCGGCGGCTACGTGGGTGCGAGCATCGGCGAATCGATCGCCGATGCGCTGGTGCCCGAGACGCTCACCGTGACCGGCGCCATCACCAGCGCCTCGTCGGACGTGTTCGTCAACAGCAAGGCCGTGGGCGCGGCGCGGGCCTCGCCCGACATTCCGATGGACACCGTGAGCTGCTCGCGCGACTCGCCGCAGATCCTGCTGGCCGAGGGCGCCGAGACCGTGTTCATCAACCGCGGCGTGGCTTCGCGCAAGGACGACCACACCGAGTGCGGCGCCAAGGTCAGCGAAGGCTCGCCCAACGTCTTCATCGGCGGGCCGACCGCGCGCGTGCGCGAGGTGGCCGACGAGGTGCCGCTGATCTCGAAGGTGCTGGTGACCGTGTTCAACGTGGTCATGATCTATCGCGGCCTGCGCTGCCTGCCGAAGCTCGCGCGCCAGGGCCGCCAGGCATTGCCTTGCCTGATCGAGGGCGCGGTCGGCGTCGGCCTGGGCATCCATGGCCTGGTGAGCTCGTTCGGCAACCCGGTGCATGCGGCCACGGGCGCCAAGTTCCTCGGCGGCGAGGGCGAGCTCGATTTCAGCCTGCCGGGCCCGCTGCCGATCGCGTGGCAGCGCTTCTACAACAGCCGCGACCTGCGCCACGACGGACCGTTGGGGCAGGGCTGGAACCTGCCGTACTCGATGCTGCTGCGCCTGGGGCAGGGGCATGACGGGCAGCGGATGCTGACGCTCGTCGACCGGCAGGGTCGCGAGTTGCCGCTTCCCGACATTCCCGCCGGCTCGCGGCGCCATGACCCGTGCGAGGGCGTCGAACTGTGCCGAACCGAGAGCGGCCACTATTTCATCCACGTGCCCGGCGGGCTGTTCTACATCTTCGAGGCGCCGCCGGCCGATGCACCGACGGGTTGCACGCTCAGGCTGGCAAGGCTCGAGGACCGCAACGGCAACTTCATTGCATTGAGCCACGATGCATCGGGCCGGCTCGCCGAGATCGTCGACGGCACCGGTCGCCGCATTGTGCTCGAGCACGAGGAGCGCACGGGCGCCGCGCGGCTGTGCGCGGTGCACCTGGCGGCGGGTGCCCGCGGCGAGACGCCCGGCCTGCTGGTCGCCTACCGCCACGATGCCGAAGGCAGGCTGGCCGAGGTGAGGGACCGCGCCGGCGCCGCGACACGCCGCTTCGGCTACGACGGGCAGGGCCTGATGCGCTTCCATGCCGATGCGGCGGGCCTCGAATGCCACTACGAGTGGACCGGCGTGAATGCCGAGGCTCGCGTGCGCCGGCACTGGACCAGCGACGGCCGCCGCTACGAGGCGAGCTACGCGCCGCCGCGCGCAGGCCAGGCTCTCGGCGAAACTCGCGTCGTCGACAACCTCGGGCGCGTGCTGCTGTGGCAGTGGAACGACGCGCACCAGCTCGTTTCCCACACCAACGCGCAAGGCCAGCGCTGGCAGGCGCGCTATGACGAGCTGGGACTGCTGGCTACGCTCACCGAGCCCGATGGCGCGACCATGCGGTGCGACTACGACGCGCAAGGTTTTCCCTGCAGCCGCACCGATGCGTTGGGACGCACCTGGCGCACCGGCTGGACCGACTTCGGCCTGCCGTGGCACGAGACCCTGCCGGATGGCAGCGCCTGGACCTATGCCTACAGCGACGAAGGCAACCTCGTGCGCGAGACCGATCCGCTGGGGCATGTCACCGAGTACGCCTACGACCGGCGCGGCCTGCCCGTTCGCGTCACCGACCCCCATGGCGGCAGCCAGAAGCTGCGCTGGAACGAGCGGGCGCAGCTCGCGGCCTTCACGGACTGCTCGGGCAGCACCACGCGTTACGACTACGACGGCTGGGGCCACCTCGCGGCCGTGACCGACGCGCTCGGCCAGCGGACCCTGCTCGCGCACGATGCCAGGGGCCGGCTGCTGTCGGTGTCGCGGCCCGACGGCAGCCATCAGGGCTTCGAGCGCGACGCCGCGGGCCGCCTCGTGGCCGCGACCGACGCGCTGAGCCGCCGCACGCACTTCGTGCTCGGTCCGCGCGGCGAGCCGATGCTGCGGCGCGACGCGGAGGGCCGCCAGATCGCCTGGCACTACGACGCCGCCGGGCGGCTGCAGCGCCTGGTCAACGAGAACGGCCGTGCCTTCGAGTTCGTGCGCGACCAGGCCGACCGCATCGTCGAGGAGCGTCGCGTGGATGGCACGCGCGTGCAGACCGAACACGATGCCAACGGTCGCGTGGTGGCGGTGACGCACTGGCCCGGCATCGGCGACGAAGACCTTTCGCTCGACCCCGCCGCGCAGCCGCGCCGGATCGCGCGGCCGCTTCGCACCGAGCTGGTTCGCGACGCCGCGGGCCGCCTGCTCGAGAAACGCACCGCAAGCCATCGCTATCGCTACCGCTACGACCTGCTCGACAGGCTGGTCGAGGCGCTCAAGCTCGAGGTGGTGGAGGGCGAGGGCGCATCGGCCACGCTGCGCCCCCTGCATCGCACCTGCCTGGCCTACGACCGCCTCGGCCGCATCGTCAGCGAGATCGCCATCGACGAGCGCAGCGGCGAACGCCACGCACTGCAGCACGAGCACGATGCCTTCGGCAACCGCACGCGCACCGTGCTGCCCGCGCTGGATGGCGCGGGCGGCGCCAGCGGTGCGGACGACGGGCGACGCGTGCTCGACTACCTCCACTACGGTTCGGGCCACCTGCACCGGATCGACTTCTCGCACGAGTCCGCGGGCGAACCCGCGCGGCGACGTGTCGTGTGCGACATCGAGCGCGATGCCCTGCATCGCGAGGTGGCGCGCAGCCAGGGTGCGCTGTCGCTGCGCTTCGCGCTCGATCCGCTCGGGCGGCGCAGCGCGTCGTGGTGCCGGCCGGGCGCGCTGGCCGGCGCCTTCTCGACCGCCGACGAGGATTGGCGGCGTGCGATGGACAGTGTCGGCACCGCCGATGCGCGTGTGCTCGATGGCCTGATGAAGGAGTACCGGCACGATGCCGTGGGCGAGCTGCGCGGCAGCCGTCATTCCATAGAAGGCGCGACCGGCTACCGCTACGACGCGACCGGACGCATCGAGGAGCGCGTGCGCATCGTCGGCGGGGCGCAGCAGCCCGATCGCGCCGATCGCGGCGACCGGCACGAGCGCTTCGGCTACGACCCCGCGGGCAATCTGCTCGACGCCGCCGCGACCTTCGCGCCGCCGCAACTGCGCGACAACCTCGTGCGCGTGAGCGGTGCCCATCGCTACGTGTATGACGGCCACGGCCGCCTGGTCTGCAAGAAGTCGGGGCGGCACACCGAGCAGCGCTTCGACTGGGACGACGAGAACCGCCTCGCCGCCGTGCACACGACGCGGCGACCGCACACGCCCGAGGCGATCAGTCAGACCACCCGCTTCGACTACGACGCACTCGGGCGACGCGTGGCCAAGCGCGATGCCTTCGGGCACACGCGTTTCGTCTGGGAGGGCATGCGGCTCATCGAGGAGCGCCGTGGCGGGCAGGCCGTGGCCTACGTCTACGAGCCCGGCAGCTACGTGCCGCTCGCGCGCCTGGAGGCATCGCCGCCCGAGGCCGGCGGGCGGCACGGCGGGCGCATCCGCCACTTCCACACCGACACCGCGGGCCGGCCCGAGGAGTTGAGCGACGAGCAGGGCCGCCTCTGCTGGCGTGCCAGCTACCGGACCTGGGGCGCGACCGTCTCCGAGCACTGGGAACTCGCCACGCTCGATGGCCGGCCGGCGCTGTCCGCAATGCCACGGGACGACGATTCGCCGCGCATCGAGCAGAACCTGCGCCTGCAGGGGCAGTACCTCGACCGCGACACCGGCCTGCACTACAACACCTTCCGCTACTACGACCCCGACATCGGCCGCTTCATCGGCCCCGACCCGATCGGCCTGGCCGGTGGCATGAACCTGCATGCCTATGCGCCGAACCCCATCGCGTGGATCGATCCCTGGGGCCTCAACACCCTGGAGAAGGGCTCGCCGCTGCCCGATGCAGCCAAGGTGTATCGCGTAAGCACCGACGGCCCCTTCAACTTCGATTTCAACGCGCGCGAGCTCGATGCGATCGGCAAGGGCAAGCTCAATCCACCGGGCGTGTCGGTGATCCGCGCCAACAGCGCCGACGAGGCCATGGGCATCTGGAACAAGGCCTTTCCCAACCGCCCCGCGGCCAGCGTGGGCGAGATCGGCGCGGCCGACCTGCGCGCCACGGGCTTCGACGTGATTCACGACCCTTCCAAGGGCGCGCTGGGACAGAATCACGCCAGGCTGATCCATCCCGAGGGCGTGGATGGATTCAATGCGAACAAGGGAAAGCTGCTCAGCGCATTCAAGGGATGCGCAGGATGAACATGATCGACCACATCGTTTCGCGCCGCGGCGGCGAGGTGTACGCCACCGTCGAATTCCTTCCGGACGAGAAGATCGACTTCTTCTTTCACGGGCGCTTGCTGCGCAACGACTTCCCCGCGGAGCTGCTCGCGCTCGTCGCCGAATACGAGGGCATCGTCGAGGACATGGTGTTCTCGCTCGTCGACGAGGTCGAGGAGAGGATCTACGCCTTTGACCTCGGGTTGCGCGAGATGGGCGTGGGAGTTTTCAATCTCTCGATAGGCACGCATGGCGAGATCTCGTTCTTCACGAAATACCCGACTGGCAGCGGCTTCAAGGACCGGTATCCGGGTTGAGGCGCAAGCAGTAGACGACGAATAGCTGCGTCTACACTCGTTCCAAACAAAGCTTTCGGCCGCCGGGAGACGGTCGATAGCGACTCGTGCGCTGCGCGAGCTTCCGCAATTTCCGGAGGGATTGGGATGAGGTCAGTGAAGGCGAAGCAGGAGCTGGTTCATCGGATTCGGCTGAACGAGGCCTCGGGGAACGCGCTTCCGAAGCAAGGGCTTGCGAAGTACCTGTCCTTGTTTGCCGAATACGTCGTTCGGAATCCAGTGGCCCTCGCCACATCCGCGGCACTCACGCTCGGAGGATTGCTTCTTCTGGGGTTCTTTCTTCGCATTGGGTTCATGCCGGATGTCGATCTGGCGGGGTCCATGGCACTGCTTTTTGCCGCAGCTCTTGTGGGCATCGGCACTCTGATCGCGCTGATACTGGCCACCGTCCTACCCGGCGTGAGCATGCGCTACCTGCTTGATGACGCGAAGATCCCGGTGAACTGGTCTTCGGTGCTGGCTACGGCCGGACCTGCTGTCTTGTCGATCACCCTTGCGGTCTTGTCGCCGTTGATGCTTGAGCCGGCAAAGAGACCGAGCATCTGGGTGATTTCCCTGGGTTGTTGGGCGATCGCGCCCATCTTGGGAATCAGTTTGATCTGGTTCGCTCAACGCCGTGCGACGCCATTCACTTGGCGTGCGCAACTTCAGAAGATATGGCCCTTTTTTGTGTCCAGTGTCCTGTGGACCCTGGGACTTTTCCAGGTCTTGCAGGCAGCCATTTACATGGGAGTGGACAGCCCTCATCCGCAGGTCCTCACGATCGTTCTTCTTGCGGTCTGGCTTCTTCTGATCGGGGCGATCAATTTGTTCATGACGCGGATACCGCTGCGGGTATCGCTGATCGTCGGGCCTATCGCAGGGATTTTTAGCTTGGCTGTCTTGGCTCTCCTCACAAGCAGCTATTCGACGGTGTCGGCAACGACGATGAGGATGCTCGGCATCGGCGACATCCCCAGCACCAACCTGCTCCTCACAGCTGATACCTGTCAAGCATTGAGCGCGGCACCGGGCACACTGCATTGCGAAGCCTTGCCCGATAAAGCGACGGCGGGAGTACTCAAGGACGTCACCATCCTCTCGCGCATCGGTTCGAACGTCGTCGTCGAAGGCCAGATTCCCAAAGCAGATCCAACGCAACCGCGGCCGCGTTTGATCCTTCGCAAAGAGGCCGTGATCGCGTGGACCATGCCCGGCACCAAGGGCCGCTGACCTGGCAACAACCGCGCGCTCCTGCGCGTTCTTGTTCTTGTCACGGTCGTGCCACTGAATTCGACCGGCCCACAATTGTTCACTTCCAAGGGCTGGCCTTGCCCGCCTTCTCTGCCTACATTCCAAGGGGTCACGCCCCGCGCAAGCTCCCTTGGCAAGCGCGAAGGCGAGGCACAAAAGGCGACGGCCGAGGTGCGCTAACACCCCGGCCGTCTAACCAAGTGACGTGCATTACTTTGGAAAGGCAGCACACCAAATGGCTGAAGAGATTATGGCCGGCGCCCCCGCGCCTTCCGCGTTCATCCCGCCCACAACGCCGGACGCATTCGATCTACTCGAGAACAAGTTGTCTCAGCTGCATGCGCTGCTGAGCAGTTGCTACGGCATGGGCAGCGACTGGTTCGAGGAGATAGGCCCGAGGCGGCGCGACATGATGTTGTGGATCGCCTCGGACCCCACGCGCGACGCTGAATCCCTTCTGCAGGAGGTGGCGCCTCAGGTGCTGCGGGCCTCAGGCGCCTAGAGGCCGAACACCGCGACCGTCGCCCAGAACGCTAACCATCCTGCGCCGAAGGCTATGAGCGACATGCCTAACAAGAAGGCAAGCAAGTAGCCGAGCCGCTTCGGTCCAGACACGGCACGGGGCACGCACCATCCGTAAATCGCCACGGCCCACGCCAGCAGAAAGACGAGCGATCCCGCAGCGATGCTGCCTGACACAGGCACGATCTCTCGCCGGTCGAGCCATGTGACGCCGAGGTTGAGCAAGGGAATCGCGGCCGCCCACAGAAAAACGTTGAGAGCGAGTCGCGAGCCGATGGTCATCTGATCGCCTCAGCACGCCGACATAGGAGTCTCTCGTCCTGGAGCTTGGTATCCGGGTATGGGAACGAGTGACGCATGGCCCATCATGCGCTCACGTGCGGGTCTGACGCACAGAGGTCGCGGTTGCGACCCGAGGTGCCGTTTAGGTGGCCGCGATCGACGTGCTCAGCAGCCCAGGCGCTGCTTGATCTCTCGCAAGCGCAGCGAGTGGGCTGAGTGAAATTCCGGCCCCGAATCTTCTTTGGATGCGCCGCGATAGCTGATTGGCCCGATGTCGTCGTTCGAGGCGCGCGGCCCCGTGTGGCAGGCCGGCGAGCAGTAGCGGCAGCCGTTGACCTGCCGATAGAACGCCCGCGCCGTTTCCATCGCCGAGCGGCAGTCTTCGTGCCAGTCGAGCGACAGCGTGTTCACCGGATGCGGCCAAAAAATGCACCCCTGTGCGTGTACCTCATGGTCGCCATTGAGTTGTGCGGTCTTGTTGACGCAGTACTGTGGCATTTCGATCCTCTTGGCCCCTTTGCTTGGGGAGGATCGTAGGAGGGAGAGGCGGGGAGGTGAACGTCACTCCGGGTGATTGACATTTGTCGCGGGAGTGTTCACGAACCTTAACGTCAAGCGGGCCTGAGGTACGCGACCGCAATGCCTCAAGGGGGCGATGCGTAGGGGGTTGCCTCGAGGTTGGAAAGGTTTGGTTAACGTATATTCATAAACGTTATCAACCTTCTCTGCCACGAGTCGCCGCCGTAGAAAGACGTGTCTGTGCCCGATCCAAGCCATGTGTCGCCGTCTTTTGTGGTCGGTGAAATCTACGACCGACGATCCGAGCTTCACAAACCTTATGGCGGAGGCTGGCAAAGCGGCATCTCTTCGTCTTCGCTCTATCCGTTGATTTTCTTGTTCGCGGGGCACAGCGGTACCCGTCATGGATACGCCGATCGTCCAGAGGACGACGGCACGTTTCTCTATACGGGCGAGGGACAGCGCGGTGACATGAAGATGACGCGTGGCAACCTAGCGATCCTGCAGCACTCAATGAACGCGAAGGCGCTCCATCTCTTCCGCACGTTGAAGAAGGGGGCGCAGCGTTACGTCGGCGAGTTTGTCTATGGCGGGCACGAGTGGATCGTGAAGCCAGACACGGATGGCTTGGATCGAAACGCGATTGTTTTCAGGCTGGTGCCTATCGGCCATCTGGAGCATCGAGAACTCCTGGATGAGATGGATGCGTCGGAGGATGTCTCGTTGGAAGAGGCACGACGTAGAGCGATTGCTGCGGCCAAGGTCGATGGCTCGGCCAACAGTAAGAGTGGATCGCGGGCAGTCTATGAACGCAGCCGCACGGTTCGAGACTACGTTCTGTTGCGTGCTGCTGGGCGATGCGAGCTCTGTGAGCAGCCCGCGCCGTTCAAGCGCAAGAGTGGAGCTCACTACCTGGAGCCTCATCACACCACCCGTGTGTCAGACGGGGGCCCTGATCACCCGCGATTCGTTGCAGCACTGTGCCCGACATGCCATCGTGAGGTGCACTACGGTGAGCACGCCAAGCTAAAGAACGATGGGTTGATCGAGAAGCTGCGCACCATCGAGCCTTAATGAGGTCTCGATTGCCTTGCGAGTGTTAGCACTTCAAATCAAAGAAGCGCTTGCGCGCCTTGTAGAGCTCTACATCTGCTCTGGCCTTCGCTTCGGCCTTCGCCTGGTTTGCATCGGCTTCGAGCGAAGGCATTAGGCGATCAAGATGGCTACATTGCACTTGATCACTCGCCGAAAGGTTCACGCGGCGACGGGCGACGTTCATATCCTCGTGCGAGCGCCCGTGTAAGGGGCGCAGGGCGTTGTCGAACTGACGATGAAACTCGTCTTGCTGAACTTCGCGGCCCTTGCGAGAGCTCCCGCCCATCTTGTCCATGCCTTGGGTCGGCGTTGCGTCGATGACTTTCGCGCCTACACAGGGAGCGTCTGAGTAAGAGACTTTGCCGTTTGCCTCGCATCGGTAGACCTTGGGCTGGGCGTAAGCCGACGAAGCGCTGAGCAGATGCAGGGCGACGGCGATGACACCGACGAAGAGCCCGCCCTTGGGCAAAGAGGTGTGAAACACGCGCGTCATATGAATCGAGCTACGAGACATGAGGCTGCCACAAGGAAAAAAGCCCCGCTATCTTTTCAATAGCGGGGCTTTCTAGATTGGTGCCGGAGAGATGAATCGAACACCCGACCTTCTCATTACGAATGAGCTGCTCTACCGACTGAGCTACACCGGCGAAGCCTTCGATTATAGCGAGGTTTTCAGTCCTTTTGAGCGTGGTACTGGGTCAAACGCTCGACTTCGTTTCGCGAACCCAACATCACGCTGACGCGCTCGTGCAGCTTGGTGGGCTGCAGCTCCAGGATGCGCTGCTTGCCGTTGGTGGCGGCGCCGCCGGCCTGTTCCACCAGCCAGCTCATGGGGTTGGCCTCGTACATCAGGCGCAGCTTGCCGGCCTTCTCGGGCTCGCGCTTGTCCCAGGGGTACATGAAGACGCCGCCGCGCATCAGGATGCGGTGCACGTCGGCCACCATGCTGGCGATCCAGCGCATGTTGAAGTCCTTGCCGCGCGGGCCTTCCTTGCCGGCCAGGCATTCGTCGATGTAGCGCTTCACGGGCTCGTCCCAGTGGCGCATGTTGCTCATGTTGATCGCGAATTCCTTGGTGTCGGGCGGAATCTGGATGTCTTCCTGCGTCAGCACGAAGCTGCCCTGCTCGCGGTCGAGGGTGAACATGGCGACGCCGTTGCCCACGGTCAGCACGAGGGTGGTCTGCGGGCCGTAGATGCAGTAGCCGGCGGCCACCTGCTGGGTGCCGGCCTGGAGGAAGTCGCCCTCCTGCACGCCGGGGTGGCCCTCGGGCTTCTTGAGCACGCTGAAGATGGTGCCGATGCTGACGTTGACGTCGATGTTGCTGCTGCCGTCGAGCGGGTCGAACATGAGCAGGTACTCGCCCTGCGGGTAGCGGTTGGGCACGACGTAGATGCTGTCCATCTCCTCGCTGGCCATGGCGGCGAGGTGGCCGCCCCATTCGTTGGCCTCGATCAGCACCTCGTTGGCGATGATGTCCAGCTTCTTCTGGATCTCGCCCTGCACGTTCTCGCTCTCGGCGGTGCCGAGCACGCCGCCCAGGGCGCCCTTGTTGACGGCCTGGCTGATGCTCTTGCAGGCACGGGCCACCACTTCGAGCAGCAGCCGCAGCTGGCCGGGGATGAGGCCGTCGGCGCGCTGCTGTTCGACGAGGTAGCGGGTGAGGGAAATCTTCTGTTGAGCCATGAGGGTTCTTCGGTTTCTCTTCGATGCGTTGCTTGGGTGCGGATCAGCTGCCGGCCAGGGCGCGGGTCACGACCTCGTGGGTGTCCTTGCTCAGGTCGGGCTTGGCGGCCACGCGCGCGATGGCTTCGCGCGCGGCGCTGCGGTAGGGCTCGGCGAGCTTGCTCCAGCGGTCGAGGGCGCGCGCGAGGCGGGCGGCCACCTGGGGGTTGAGGGCGTCGAGCTCGATGACGCGCTCGCTCCAGAACACGTAGCCGGCGGCGTCGGGGCGGTGGAACGCGCCGGGGTTGGCGCTGCAGTAGCTGAAGATGACGCTGCGCGCGCGGTTGGGGTTCTTCAGCGAGAAGTCGGGGTGCTTCATGAGCTGCTTCACCAGCGGCAGGATGTCGCCGCCGCGGTCGCTGGCGCCGGCCTGCAGCGAGAACCACTTGTCGATGACCAGGGCCTCGTTCTTGAACAGGGCATGGAAGCGCGCGAGCGCCTGCGCGGCCAGGGTGTGGCCCGAGGAGACGAGGGCGTTGAGCGCGTTGAAGCGGTCGGTCATGTTGCCCGCGTCCTTGAAGCGCTGCAGGGTCTTGCCGGGCCAGACGGTGTCGCCCGACGAGCGCGCGGCCAGGCACAGGAAGTTGAGCGCCATGCCGGCCAGGGCGCGGCGGCCCGAGCTCAGCGGATCGGGGCTGTAGGCGCCGGTGTCGTGGTGCGCTTCGTAGGCCTGCTGCCAGTCGCCGAAGAGGGCGGTGGCGAGCTGGGCGCGCATGGCTTCGCGCACGAGGTGCACGCGCTGCGGGTCGACCACGTCGAGCTGCTCGGCGATGTAGGTTTCCGACGGCAGGGTGAGCACCAGCTCCTTGAAGGCCGGGTCGAGCTGCGGATGGCGCAGCACGCTGCGCATGGCCTCGAGGTAGGCCTCGCCGAGCACCGGGGTGGTGTCGGTGGCCAGCGCGGCGATGCCCTGCAACGCGGCGCGCAGGCCCAGGCGCTGGCCGGCTTCCCAGCGGTTGAAGGGATCGGGGTCGTTGGCCAGCAGGGTCAGCAGCTGGGCGTCGCTGTACTCGAAGTCGAGGATCACCGGCGCGCTGAAGCCGCGCAGGATCGAGGGCACGGGCTCGGCGTCGAGGTTGGTGAAGGTGAACTGCTCGCCGGCGCGCGACAGCACCAGGGTGCGGGTGCCGGCGCTGCCTTCGGCATCGCCCTCGAGCTGCACGGGCAGCTCGCGGCCGCTGGCGTCGAGCAGGCCGAGGTTGAGCGGAATGACGAACGGTTCCTTGTTGGGCTGGCCCGGGGTGGGCGGGCAGCTCTGCAGCACGCTCAGGGTGTAGCTGCGGTTGGCGCTGTCGTACACGCCGCTGGCTTTCAGGCGCGGGGTGCCGGCCTGGCTGTACCAGCGCTTGAACTGGGGCAGCAGGCGCGCGAGTTCCGAATCGGGGTTGGCGTCGGCGATGGCCTGGGCGAAGTCGTCGCAGGTCACGGCTTGGCCGTCGTGGCGCTCGAAGTACAGGGTGATGCCCTTCTCGAAGCCCTTGCGGCCCACCAGGGTCTGCATCATGCGCACGACCTCGGCACCCTTCTCGTAGATGGTGACGGTGTAGAAGTTGCTGATCTCGATGTAGCTGTCGGGCCGCACCGGGTGGGCCATGGGGCCGGCATCCTCGGGGAACTGGGCGGTGCGCAGCACGCGCACGTCTTCGATGCGCTTGACGGCGCGCGCCGAGGCGTCGGCGCACAGGTCCTGGCTGAACTCCTGGTCGCGGAAGACGGTGAGGCCTTCCTTCAGCGAGAGCTGGAACCAGTCGCGGCAGGTCACGCGGTCGCCCGACCAGTTGTGGAAGTACTCGTGGCCGACCACGCTCTCGATGTTGCTGTAGTCGGCGTCGGTGGCGGTGGCCTGGTTGGCCAGAACGTACTTCGTGTTGAAGATGTTCAGGCCCTTGTTCTCCATGGCGCCCATGTTGAAGTCGCTGGTGGCCACGATCATGAAGCGGTCGAGGTCCAGCGGCAGGCCGAAGCGGGCCTCGTCCCACAGCACCGAGTTGATCAGCGAGTTCATCGCGTGCTCGGTCTTGTCGAGGTCGCCGGCGCGCACGTACACCTGCAGCAGGTGTTCCTTGCCGCTGCGTGCCTTGATGCGCTGCTCGCGCGCCACCAGCTTGCCCGCGACCAGCGCGAACAGGTAGCTGGGCTTCTTGAAGGGGTCGACCCACTTGGCGAAGTGGCGGCCCTCGGGCAGGTCGCCGTGCTCGACCAGGTTGCCGTTCGACAGCAGCACCGGGTAGGCGGCCTTGGCGGCGCGCAGGGTGACGGTGTACATCGCCATCACGTCGGGCCGGTCGAGGAAGTAGGTGATGCGGCGGAAGCCCTCGGCCTCGCACTGCGTGAAGAAGGTGTCCTCGCTCACGAACAGGCCCATCAGCTTGGTGTTCTTGATGGGGCAGCAGGTGGTGAAGAGCTCGAGCTCGAACGAGCCTTCTTCCGCCGCGGGCAGGCCGTCCAGCACGAGCTGGTCGCCTTCCATGCGGAACGAGGCGCCCTGGCCGTTGACCAGCACGCGCGCGAGGTTGAGCTCGTCGCCGTCCAGGCGCAGCGGCTGCGCCGGCACGTCGGGGTTGCGGCGCAGGCGCATGCGGTTGAGCACGCGGGTCTTGGCCGGGTCGAGGTCGAAGGTGAGGTCGACGGTGTCGATCCAGAAGGCCGGCGGTGCGTAGTCTTCGCGGCGGATGGCGTTCGGTGCGGCTTGGGCACCGCTGAAATCAGGCAGCAACGGCATCGAGGGTCTCCAGAAAATTCGAATGGGCGAGTTCGTTGTAGTCGCGCACGGCGGCGATCACGTGGGGGCCGGCGAGTTCGGCGGCGCTGTGGGTGCTGCACACGGCCACGGCGCGCATGCCGCCGCGGCGCGCGGCCTCGATGCCGAAGGGGGCGTCCTCGAACACGATGCAGCGTTCGGGCGCCACGCCGATGCGGCGCGCGGCCTCGAGAAAGATGGCGGGCGTGGGCTTGCCGCTGAAGCCTTCGTCGCCGCCGACGATGGCCAGCGGCAGCGGGTCCATCTTCAGGCGCGACATGGCGAACTCGATGTTGTGGCGGTCGCCCGCGGTGCCCACGGCCACCTTCAGGCCGCGCGCGACGGCGGCCCTGGCGAAGGCGGTGAAGCCGGCGACTTCGGTGAAGTTGTCGCTGAACATCGCGCGGTAGATCTCTTCCTTCTCGTGCACCAGCGCCTGGCACTCGTCATCGGACAGCTCGCGCTCGAACAGCTCGCGCATGCACTCGGCGCCGGTGCGGCCCGTGGTGCGCGCGAGGATGTCGCTCACGTCGAGCACCAGGCCGTGGCGCGCCACGAACTCGACCCACGAGCGCGCATGCCAGGGCATGGAGTCGATCATGGTGCCGTCCATGTCGAAGATCAGGGCTTCGACCTTGCCGTTGAGGTTCATGCGGGGCTGCGCGGGTGGTTGCGGTGGTGACGAAAAGGAGGAGGCGGGATCAGACGCCCTGCTTGAGCGAGGCTTCGATGAACACGTCGAGGTCGCCGTCGAGCACCTTCTGGGTGGCCGAGATCTCGACGTTGGTGCGCAGGTCCTTGATGCGGCTGTTGTCCAGCACGTAGCTGCGGATCTGGTGGCCCCAGCCCACGTCGGTCTTGCTGTCCTCGAGCTTCTGCTGCTCTTCCATGCGCTTGCGCATCTCGTGGTCGTACAGGCGCGAACGCAGGCGCTTCCACGCCACGTCGCGGTTGCTGTGCTGGCTGCGGCCGTCCTGGCACTGCACCACGATGCCGGTCGGGATGTGCGTGAGGCGCACGGCCGAGTCGGTCTTGTTGATGTGCTGGCCGCCCGCGCCGCTGGCACGGAAGGTGTCGGTGCGCACGTCCGCCGGGTTGATCTCGATCTCGATGGAGTCGTCGATCTCGGGGTAGACGAAGATGCTCGCGAAGCTGGTGTGGCGCCCGCCCGAGGAGTCGAACGGCGACTTGCGCACGAGGCGGTGCACGCCGGTCTCGGTGCGCAGCAGGCCGAAGGCGTAGTCGCCCTCGACCTTGATGGTCGCGCTCTTGATGCCGGCGGTGTCGCCCGGGGTCTCGTCCTCGAGCTGGATCTTGAAGCCCTTGCGCTCGGCGTACTTGGTGTATTGGCGCAGCAGCATGCTGGCCCAGTCGCAGGCCTCGGTGCCGCCGGCGCCGGCCTGGATGTCGACGAAGGCGTTCAGCGGGTCGGCCGGGTTGTTGAACATCCGGCGGAACTCGAGCTGCTTGATGTCGGTTTCGAGCGTGGCGGCGTCATCGGCGATGGCCTGCAGGCCGTCGACGTCGCCTTCTTCCTTCGACATCTCGTAGAGCTCGGTGTTGTCCGCGAGGCCGCTGGTGAGGCGGTCGAGCGTGACGACGACGTCGTCGAGCGACTTCTTTTCCTTGCCCAGCTCCTGGGCCTTCTTGGGGTCGTTCCAGACGTTGGGATCTTCGAGCGATGCGTTGACCGTCCTCAGACGTTCGGCTTTGGCATCGTAGTCAAAGATACCTCCGGAGATCCACGGTCCGGGCGCTCAGGTCCGCAAGCGTTGCGCCGATCTGGTTGATTTGTTCTGCGTCCATGGGGTGGTCCTGACTGTGTGGGTTGGCGAGGGGAGGAGAGGCGTGCCCTCCAGGGAACCCGCCATTTTCTCACGGGTGGCGGATGACCCCATGGGCAGTGCCATTCCAGTGCCGCCAAAGGCGAAAAGCCCCCTGGGCGCGGCGCGCGCAGGGGGCCGGGAGGGCGCGTGGGGCGGCGGCGTCAGAACGCGGGAACCAGCGCGCCCTTGAACTGCGTCTCGATGAAGCTCCTGACCTCGGGCGACTGGTAGGCCGCCACGAGGCGTTTGGCCCAGGGCTTGTCCTTGTCGGCGCGGCGCACGGCGATCAGGTTGGCGTAGGGGCCCTTGGGCGATTCCTTGATGACGGCGTCCTTGTTGAACGAGAGGCCGGCCTTCTCGGCGTAGTCGTTGTTGATGGCGGCGATCGCGAGGTCGTCGAGCGAGCGCGGCAGCTGCGCGGCGTCGAGCGGCACCAGCTTGAGCTTCTTGGGGTTGGTCACCACGTCGAGCGGGGTGGCGGTGTTGTTCTTCACGGCCTCGGGTTTGAGCGTGATCAGGCCGGCCTGCTGCAGCAGCAACAGCGCGCGGTTGCCGTTCGACGGGTCGTTCTGGATGCCGACCGCGGCGCCCTCGGACAGCTGGTCGATGCTCTTGAGCTTCTTCGAATAGAAGCCCAGCGGCGCGGTGATGGTCAGGCCCACGGGCACGAGGTCGAAGCCGCGCGCCTTGATCTGGTTGTCGAGGAAGGGCTGGTGCTGGAAGGCGTTGGCGTCGAGGTCGCCGGCCGCGAGCGCGGCATTGGGCAGCTGGTAGTCGTTGAAGACCACGACCTGGACCGTGAGGCCGTCCTTGGCGGCGACCTTCTTCACCACCTCGAAGATCTGCTCGGCGTTGCCGACCGAGATGCCGACCTTGACGGTGTTCTTGTTGTCCTGGGCCTGGGCGCCGCCGGCGATGCCGCCGAGGAGGGAAGCCGCCAGGGTGGCGGCAAGGAGGCCGCGGCGGCGAAGGATGCTGTGCATGGTTGGGGTGGCGCTGCGCGCTCGAAAAAGAAAGGCGCGAATGTGGCAGCAGGCGGGCGCGATGGGAACGAACCAATGCGCATATCCATATGGGAGCCCTTGCTCGCTTTATGGTGTATGTGGTTGAAGGTTGGCGCCTTCTTATGTGATTTCGGGAATAAGCATCGCCCGATTTGTTCGTTCCCTTTCGATGCCTTTCTTTTCATACTCGCCACCTTTTTGCGAATCCGTGGCCGGTGTTCCTGTTGGCGGCCGCGCGCATCCGTTCCTTGGTTCCCCCAGACATGAGCAACCCATCGTCCGACCCGGCCCGCGGCAGCGCGGAACCGGTCATCCGCCTCCAGTCGGTGCAGAAGTCCTTCGCGCTGCCCAGCGGCGAGGTCTTCGACGCCGTGCAATCGCTGTCGCTCGACATCCAGCAGGGCGACGTGTTCGGCCTGATCGGCAAGAGCGGCGCCGGCAAGTCGACCCTTCTGCGCCTGATCAACCTGCTCGAGCGGCCCGACGCGGGCCGCGTGCTGGTCGGCGGGCGCGACCTGACGACGCTGTCGCGCCGCGAGCTGCGCGACACGCGCCAGAACATCGGCATGATCTTCCAGCAGTTCAACCTGCTGCAGAACGCCACGGTGTTCGACAACGTGGCCTTCCCGCTGAAGATCCACGGCCGCCACTCGCGCGCCGAGATCGACGCCCGGGTGCGCGAATGCCTGGCGCTGGTGGGCCTGTCGGAAAAGATCGACACCTACCCGGCCCAGCTCTCGGGCGGCCAGAAGCAGCGCGTGGCGATCGCCCGCGCGCTGGCGCCGCGCCCGCAGGTGCTGCTGTGCGACGAACCGACCTCGGCGCTCGACAGCGAGACCACGCGCTCGCTGCTGGAGACGCTGCGCGACATCAACCAGAAGATCGGCGTGACCATCGTGATCGTGACGCACGAGCTGTCGGTGGTGGAGGTGCTGTGCCGCAACGTGGCGATCCTCGAGAAGGGCCGGCTGGTCGAGCAGTTCGAGGTCGATGCCGCGCCGAGCGAGGCGCGCAAGACCGCGCTGGGCCGCGAGATCGACGAGCTGGTGCGGCGCCGCGAACGCGATGCACGCGAAGCGCGCGAGGCTGGCGAAGCCGCCTCGGCCAGCGCCCCGGTTGCCACGCAACGCAGCGCGCTGGAGGTGGCCTATGTTTGAGAACATCGCCCCCATCCTTCCCGAGCTCTGGGTCGCCACCGGCCAGACCTTCATGATGCTGGCCATCGGCCTGTCGGCCGCGGTGCTGATCGGCGGGCCGCTGGGCATCCTGCTGTTCCTGCTCGGCCCGGGCCAGTCGCTCGCCAACCGGCCCGCGTTCCTGATCCTGAACTGGCTCGTGAACACGGTGCGCTCCTTCCCCTTCATCATCCTGCTGGTGGCGCTGGTGCCGTTCACGCGCGTCATCGCGGGCACCTCGATCGGGCCGCTGGCCGCGGCGGTGCCGCTGTCCTTCGCGGCCATTCCCTATTTCGCGCGGCTGGTCGACCAGTGCCTGCGCGAGGTGCCGCGCGGCGTGATCGAGGCGGCCCATGCGATGGGCGCCTCGGAGCTGCAGATCGTCTGGCGCGTGCTGGTGGTCGAGGCCCGCTCGGGCCTGGTGCTGGCGCTCACGGTGCTCGCGGTGAGCTTCCTCTCCTACTCGGCGATCGCCGGCGTGGTGGGCGGCGGCGGCATCGGCGACCTGGCCATCCGCTACGGCTACTACCGCTTCCAGACCGACGTGATGGTGCTCACCGTGGCGCTGCTCGTGGTGCTGGTACAGATCCTGCAGTTCGTCGGCAACACCGCGGCGCGCAGGCTCGACAAGCGTTGATTCGTTTCTTCTCCCGTTCCCTTTTTTCTTTCTTTCCTGCAAAGCCTTCCGTCATGACCACCGCACTGCTGCGCCGTTCCGTCCTCGCCCTGTCCCTCGCCGCGCTGTCGCTCGGCGGCCTCTCGCTGCCGGCGCAGGCGCAGGACGCCAAGAAGAACCTCACGATCGGCGGCACCGCCGGCTCGAACATCGACCAGCTCAAGCAAGGCATCGTGCCGATCCTCGAGAAGAAGGGCTACAAGGTGAAGCTGGTCGAATTCAACGATTACGTACAGCCCAACCTGGCGCTGGCCCAGGGTTCGCTCGACGCCAACTTCTTCCAGCACCAGGTCTACCTGAAGAAATTCGCGGCCGACCAGAAGCTGGACCTGGCCGAGCTGGTGCAGGGCCCGATCGCGCCACTGGGCGTGTACTCGACCAAGCGCAAGACGCTGGCCGACCTGAAGGACGGCGACCGCGTGACGCTGCCGAACGATCCGAGCAACCTGGCGCGCGCGCTGGTGCTGCTGGAGCAGAACAAGCTGATCACGATCAAGCAGGGCGTGGATCCGCTGCGCGCTTCCGAGAAGGACGTGGCCGACAACCCCAGGAAGCTGAAGTTCATTCCGCTCGAGGCTGCACAATTGCCGCGCTCGCTCGGCGACACCGAGTACGCGATCATCAACGGCAACTTCGCGATCTCCTCGGGCCTGAAGCTCACCGAAGCGGTGGTGCTCGAGAAGACGCCCGACTACTACCTGAATGTCGTGGCCGTGAAGACCGCGGACAAGAACACCGCCTGGGCCAAGGACCTCGTGGAGGCCTACCACTCGAAGGAGTTCAAGGCGGTGGTCGACACGAAGTTCCAGGGCTACGCGAAGCCCAGCTTCCTGCAATAAACCAACTACTTTTCTGAGAGGGACCTTCCCATGCCCGTGCTGGCCGTGTTCGATGCGCAAGCGAGCTGGAGCGACACCCATGTGTGCGACGGCTGGATCACCGACCGGCTGGCCGCGCAGGGCGTGCGATGGGGGCGCGAGGACGCTCCCGCGCCGCTCGCGGGCGAGGAGGTTCGCGTGCTCGGGCAGGCCGGGTTGTTCTACGTGCCCGAGGGCGAGGGCTATCTGGGCCTGCTGCTCGAGGCCGGCGAATGGGTCGCGCTGCCGGTGGGGCAGGCCCGGGTGTTCTTCGACGACGGCGAGGGCGCGGACGATGCGCTGCCGCATGCGGCGCTGCCGGGCTTCGAGGCCTTCGTCGAAGAGGTGCTGTCGTTGACGGGGAACGACGCCGACGAGGGCTGAGGCCCGCCGCCGCTCCCCTGGGCGGCGTTTCTCCTTCTTCTTTCTAAGCCGCCAGGCGCTGCGCCGTCCGTCCTTCGGGCCGCGCCAGCCCCAGGTGATCGCGCAAGGTACGCCCCTCGTACTCGGTGCGGAACAGCCCGCGCTTCTGCAGGATCGGCACCACCCCGTCGACGAAATGCTCGAGCCCGTGCGGCAGCGCATCGGGCATCAGGTTGAAGCCGTCGGCCGCGCCGCCCTTGAACCAGTGCTCGATGTCGTCGGCGATCTGCTCGGGTGTGCCCACGATCACGCGGTGGCCGCCGCCTCCCGCGAGCTCGCGGATCAGCTGGCGCACCGTGTAGCCATGGGTGCGGCCGGCCGCCACCACCGCATTGAAGAAGGTGTGGTTGCCGTTGCCATTGCCGGGCAGCGGCAGGTTCTCGGGCAGGCGCTCGTCGAGCTTCAGGCGATCGGGCGTGATGCCCAGCGTGCCCGCGATGCGCGTGAGGCTGTAGTCCCAGGGGATCAGGTCGACCAGCTCGTCGCGGCGGCGCAGCGCCTCGGCCTCGGTGCCGCCGACGATGGTGGTGAGGCCCGCGAGCACCTTCACCGCGTCGGGGCCGCGGCCCAGCTCGGCCGCGCGGGTCTTGAGGGCGCGCGCATAGGCCAGCGATTCCTCGAAGGACTGCGAGGCCGAGAACACGGCCTCGGCATGGCGCGAGGCGAGCTCGCGCCCGTCGGCCGAGGCGCCGGCCTGTACCAGCACCGGATGGCCCTGCGGCGCGCGCGGTAGGTTCAGCGGGCCCTGCACCGCGAAGTGCTCGCCGCGGTGCGCGATGGGGTGCACCCTGGTGGCGTCGACGAAGCTGCCCGTGGCCTTGTCGCCGACAAAGGCGCCGTCTTCCCAGCTGTCCCACAGCGCCTTCACGATGTCGGCGAACTCCGAGGCGCGTGCGTAGCGCTTCGCATGGTCGGGCGTGGCCTCGAGGCCGAAGTTGCGCGCCGAGGGCAGGTCGGCCGTGGTCACCATATTCCAGCCGGCGCGGCCATTGCTCACGTGGTCGAGCGTGGAGAAGCGGCGCGCGATGTTGTAGGGCTCGTTGTAGCTGGTCGAGGCGGTGGCGATCAGTCCGATGTGGGTGGTGGCCGCGGCCACGCAGGCCAGCAGGATGGTGGGCTCGAGCGCGGTGATCGGGCGGAAGTGGATCTGGTCGACGATGGCCGCGTTGTCGGCCAGGAAGATCGCGTCGAGCTTGCCCGCTTCCGCGATCCGTGCGGTGCGGATGTAGTGCTGGATGTCGGCGAAGGCCCGGGGGTCGGCCTCGGGCAGGCGCCAGGCCGAGGGCACGAAGCCCGAGTGCAGGATGTTGACGTTCAGGTGCAGCCGCCGGGGAGGCGCGCCGCGGGTGGTGGAGCCGCTCATCGGTCGATCACTTCGAGAAGTAGTCGGGCAGCCGGTAGCCGGCCCACACGGGATTGGCGAGGAAGACGCGCTGGAACTCGGCCGACTGGTAGGCCGCGACGATGTCCTTCGCGAACTTCGCGTTCTCGTTGCCGCGCTTGACCGCCACCACGTTGACGTAGGGCAGGGTCATGTCCTCGAGCTTGAGCGCCTCGGTGAGCTTGAGGCCCGAGGCGACGGCGAAGTTGCCCTGCACGGCCGCGAGGTCGGCGTCGGCCAGCGAGCGCGGTGCCTGGGCGGCATCGAGCGGCACCAGCTTCAGGCGCTTTGGGTTGCTCGAGATGTCTCGCTCGGACACGCTCAGCGGGTTCACGCCGGTCTTGAGCTGCACCCAGCCGATGGCCGCGAGGATGTTGAGCGCGCGCGCCGCGTTCACCGGGTCGGCCGGCAGCGTGACGGTGGCGCCGTCGGGCACGCTGGCCAGCGACTTGTGGCGCTGCGAATAGAGGCCCATCGGCGGCGTCGGCACGTGGACGATCGGCACCAGATCGAAGTTCTGCTGCTGGTTGGTGGCGTTGAGGTAGAGCGTGTGCTGGAAGATGTTGGCGTCGATCTGGCCGCGCTCGACGGCGTCGTTGGGCTGCACGCCCTGGCTGAATTCGACGTACTTGACGGTGTAGCCGAGCTTGGCGAGCTGGGGCTCGATGCCCTTGGTGAAGGCGTCGCGGTACGGGCCCGGCATGAAGCCGACGCGCAGGTCGGCGGCCTGAGCCGCGGCCGCGAGGCCCAGCGTGAGGGCGAGGCCGCCGGCCAGGGCCAGGCGGCGGGAAAGGGCGAAAGGGCGCATGAGAGAGGGGCTCCAGAACTGAACCGGGCACTCTAGGAGCCGCTGCCGCGCGCGCGAACGAATATTCGCAAGCTTGCATATGCGGACAGCGGTCATAGGATCGCTGGCATGACCCAACACATCGGAATCGTGGGCTGCTCCGCCGAAGGCGCGGCCCTTTGCTACAAGACCATCTGCGTGGAGGGTGCCGCGCTGCTCGGGCCCCATGCGCATCCCGAGGTGTCGATGCACACGCCCTCGCTCGCGGACTACGTGCGCTGCCTCGATGCGGGCGACGTGGCCGGCGTGGGCGAGCTGATGCTCGCTTCGGCGCGCAAGCTGCAGGCCGCGGGTGCCGACTTCCTGATCTGCCCCGACAACACGATCCACCAGGCCTTCGAGTACGTGGCGCCGCGTTCGCCGCTGCCCTGGCTGCACATCGCCGAGGTGGCCGCCGACGAGGCCGTGCGGCGCGGCTTCCGGCGCATCGGCATCACGGGCACGCGCTGGCTGGTCGACAGCGAGGTCTATCCGTCCAGGTTCGCGGCGCGCGGCCTCGAGTACCGCCGGCCGAACGCGCAGGAGCGCGACGAGACCGGGCGCGTGATCATGGACGAGCTGGTCAACGGCATCTTCAGCCCCGAGGGCGTGGCGAGCTTCCAGCGCGTGATCGAGCGCATGAAGGTAGAGGAGGGCTGCGACGCGGTGGTGCTGGGTTGCACCGAGATCCCGCTGATCATCGGCGATGCGAACTCGGCGCTGCCGACGCTCGATTCGACGCGGCTGCTGGCGCGCGCGGCGTTGCGGCGCGCCGTGCAGCAGGCCTGACTAGGTAAGGAAATCCTCGATCAGCTTCGCCACCCGCTGCGGCTGGTCGTGGTGCAGCATGTGGCCGGCATCGGCCAGCTGCTCGATGCGCACCGAGGGCACCGAAGCCAGCCGCTGGTGGAATTCCTCGAGCGTGTAGCGGCTCTTCCACCAGCCCTGCAGGCTGTCGTCGGCGGCCTCGATCATCAGCGTGGGCGCGGCAATGCGCGCATAGAGCGCGCGCACCTCGTCGACGCGGAAGATGTTGGCGTTGACGACCTTGTGCGCGGCCTCGCCGAGGATCTGCCAGCGCGCGCTGCCATCGGGCTGAACGCGGCTGGCCGACCAGTGGCTCGCGAGCCAGTCGGCCTTGTCCTGCGACAGGCGCGGGTTGGTCTTCATGAGCCGGCGCGCCACGCCGTCGACAGCCGAGTAGCCGGCGAGCTCGAGTTCGCCGCGGTGCAGCCGCTTGAGCTCGTCGATCCACTGGCCGTAGCGCGCGGGCGCTTCCTCGGGCTGGCGCGCGGGCATGCCGAAGCCCTCGAGGTTGACCAGCCGGCGGATGCGCTCGGGCCGCACGCCCGCGTAGTGCATGACGACGTTGCCGCCCATGCTGTGGCCCACGAGGTCGACCGGGCGCGCCGATTCGCCTTCGCCCGCGTAGTGGTCGAGCAGCCATTCGAGGTCGGCCAGGTAGTCGGGCAGCCAGTAGTTGTCGACCCCGCCGCCGTCGGTGAGGCCGAAGCCGCGCCAGTCGGGCGCGACGATGAAGCGCTCCTCGGCCAGCGCGTCGACCACGAACTGCCAGGAGGCGGCCACGTCCATCCAGCCGTGCACCAGCACCAGCGGCGGCCGCTCGGCCGAGGGCTGGCCCCAGAGGCGCACGTGGTAGCGGAGGTTGCGCACGGGCACGAATTCGCTGCGCGAGGGACGGAGGGCGTGGTACATGGCTCCGATGATAAGGAGCCGGGTCGATGCGCACAGTCCGCCAGACGACAGTGGCGTGACGGCCGCGCCGCTCGGGTTTGGCGCCGCCGCCAGCGCGCCGCGAAGCCCGGCGGTACATTTCCGCGCATGCAAAAAATCAGACTCGGTCAGAGCGACCTTCACGTCACGCCCATCTGCCTCGGCACCATGACCTTCGGCGAGCAGGTCGACGAGCCCACGGCCCATGCCATCCTGGCGCGCTCGCTCGAGCGCGGCGTCGACTTCATCGACACGGCCGAGATGTACTCGGTGCCCACGCGCCAGGAGACCTACGGCGCGACCGAGACCATCATCGGCAACTGGTTCGCGGCCAACCCCGGCGCGCGCCGGAAGCTGACGCTGGCGAGCAAGGTCGCGGGCCCGCTGCGCAACACGCCCTGGGTGCGCGAAGGCGTGGGCATGACGGGCGCGGACATCGTGGCCTCGTGCGACGCGAGCCTCAAGCGCCTGCAGACCGACGTGATCGACCTCTACCAGATCCACTGGCCCGAGCGCCACGTGCCGGCCTTCGGCAACATCTACTACGACCCGGCCAAGGAGGTCTCGCAGACCCCGATCCGCGAACAGCTCGAGGCGCTGGCCGGGCTGGTGAAGGCGGGGAAGATCCGCGCCATCGGCCTGTCGAACGAGACGCCCTACGGCGTGCACGAGTTCGTGCGGCTGGCCGAGGAGCACGGACTGCCGCGGGTGGCGACGGTGCAGAACGTCTACAACCTCGCGAGCCGCGGCGCCGAGAACGGCCTGGACGAAACCATGCACCGGCTCGGCGTGTCGCTGCTGGCCTATTCGCCGCTGGCCTACGGCCTGCTGACCGGCAAGTACGACCAGAGCGGCATCACCGGCCCGGACGCGCCACAGGAAGCGCGCATCACGCGCTACGAATCGGTGCGCAAGCTGCGCTGGGGCCGGCCCGACGCGCTCAAGGCCGCGCGCCGCTACAACCAGCTCGCGCGCGACAACGGCCTGACGCCGGTGAAGCTCGCGCTGGCCTTCTGCTACACCAAGTGGCAGGTGGCGAGCACCATCATCGGCGTGCGCACGGTCGAGCAGCTCGACGAGGACATCGATGCCTGGGGCACGACGCTGTCGCCCGAGCTGCTGGCCGAGATCGACGCGATCCGCTGGGAGATCCGCGACCCGGCCGCCTGAGCCGGCCTCGCCCGCCATGGCCAGGAAGAACGCCCACGTCTCCGAGACGCCCGCCACCCAGCTGCTGCGCGCCCACAAGGTCGCATTCACCGAGCACCCCTACGAATACATGGAGCACGGCGGCGCCCAGCGCGGCGCCGAGATGCTGGGGCTCGACCCGTTCATGGTGATCAAGACGCTGGTGATGCAGGACCAGGACGCCAGGCCGCTGGTGGTGCTGATGCACGGCAACCGCACCGTGTCGACCAAGAACCTCGCGCGCCAGATCGGCGCCAAGTCGGTCGAGCCCTGCAAGCCCGAGGTGGCGCAGCGCCACAGCGGCTACATGGTGGGCGGCACCTCGCCCTTCGGCACCAGGCGCGAAATGCCGGTGTACGTGGAGGCGACGGTGCTCGCGCTGCCGCGCATCGTGCTCAACGGCGGGCGGCGCGGTTACCTGATCGGCATCGACCCGCAGGTGTGCGTGCAGCTGCTGGGCGCGACCCCGGTGGAGTGCGCGCTGGCAGAATAGCCGGCTCCTGCGATTCGATCGTTGGCGCTGCGCGTCCCGCCCGGGGCGCATCGGCGCGGCGATGCGTCCCCCGAAGAACAACACCGATCCGCGGAGACCCGCCTTGACCTTTCACCTGCCTACCCTGATCGCCATCGTGGCGTCGTACCTGCTCGGCTCGCTGTCCTTCGCCGTCATCGTGAGCAGGGCGCTCGGCATGGCCGACCCGCGCAGCTACGGCAGCAAGAACCCCGGCGCGACCAACGTGCTGCGCTCGGGCAACAAGGGCGCGGCGCTGGCCACGCTGCTGCTCGACGCGGTCAAGGGCTGGGTGCCGGTGTTCGTGATCCGTCACTGGGGCGCCCAATGGGGCCTGGACGACGGCGTGGCCGCGGTGGCTGGCGTGGCCGCCTTCCTCGGCCACCTGTACCCGGTGTTCTTCGGCTTCCAGGGCGGCAAGGGCGTGGCGACGGCGGCCGGCGTGCTGGTGGGCATCGCGCCCTGGCTCGGGCTCGCGACCGGCGCCACCTGGCTGATCATCGCGGTGTTCTTCCGCTACTCCTCGCTCTCCTCGCTGGTCGCCGCCTTCTTCGCGCCGGCCTACTACCTGATCGGCGGCGGCATCGCGTGGCCGCTGAGCCGCACGGCGCTGGTCGCCATCATCGTCATGAGCCTGCTGCTGATCTGGCGGCATCGCGAGAACATCCGCCGGCTCGCCGCCGGCACCGAGTCCAAACTGGGCTCCAAAAAGAAAAAGGACTGAAGGAATCACCATGGGCACCATCACCCGCTTCCACGTCGGACCGCGTCTTTCCGAGACCGCGGTGCACAACGGCACCATCTACCTCGCGGGCCAGGTGCCCGACGACACCACGCAGGACATCCGCGGCCAGACCCAGCAGGTGCTGGCCATGGTCGACCGGCTGCTGGCCGAGGCCGGCAGCGACAAGTCGCGCATCCTCATGACCCAGATCTTCCTGGCCGACATCGCGGACATCACGGCGATGAACGAGGTCTGGGACGCCTGGATCCCGGCCGGCAACACGCCGCCGCGCGCGACGGTGCAGGCCAAGATGGCCAACACCGGCTACAAGATCGAGATCGTGGTGACGGCCGCGCAGGTCTGATTCGCGAGCTTCGTCTCAGTAGCGCTTCTCGAGCACCATCTGGTCGGCGTCGCGCCGCATCGAGAAGCGGTTGATGAAGCTGTTGCCCAGCAGCACGAAGGGCATGGACTGCGGCGAGACGATGGCCTCGAGGTCGTAGACCTCGACGTCGCCCACGCGCACCGAGCGCAGCCGCAGCAGGTAGCCGGGTGCCACGCCGTTGGCGGTGTTGACCTGCACCGGCCGGCCCTTGCTGTAGTCGAGGCCGATGCGCTGCGCGTCGGCCACCGACATGGCGACCGTGGTCGCGCCGGTGTCGAGCATGAAGGTGACCGGGCGATCGTTGATCAGGCCCTGGGTCATGAAATGGCCGCGGCTGTCGGCTGGCAGCACGATGCGGTTGCCGCTGCCGCCCGAGGGGCCGCCACCGCCGATGCTCACGGGCGTGTCCATGCGCAGCGTGACGCGCTTGCCCTCGGACTCGACCACCGCCTGCTCGGACTGCAGCGAAACCAGCTTCACGCCCTGGAAGCTCTCGCCCACCGCCACCGTCTTGGGCGCGCTGCCGTTGACGATCAGGATCGCGCGGCTGCCGATGGTGCCGGTCAGCATGACCGAGTCGGCCGCCTGGGCCGACGGCGCCGCCACCGCGGCCAGGACGAACGCGGCGACGGCGAATGCCTTCATGGGCCGGGGCTCAGTCGCGGAAGTTGTTGAAGGACAGCGGGGTATCGGGCACGTCCTTCTTGATCAGCGCCATGGCGGCCTGCAGGTCGTCGCGCTTGGCGCCGGTGACGCGCACCGCGTCGCCCTGGATCGCGGCCTGCACCTTGAGCTTGCTGTCCTTGATCAGGCGCTGGATCTTCTTGGCGATGTCGCCCTCGATGCCGTTCTTGATCTTGATGACCTGCTTGACCTTGTCGCCGCCGATCTTCTGCACGTCGCCCTTGTCGAGGAAACGCACGTCGACGCTGCGCTTGGTGAGCTTGCTGCGCAGGATGTCCTCGACCTGCACGAGCTGGAACTCGGCATCGCCGGTCATGGTGATTTCCTTGTCCTTGAGCTCGACCGCGGCCGCGGTGCCCTTGAAGTCGAAACGGGTGGCGATTTCCTTGGCGGTGTTCTCGACGGCGTTCTTGACCTCGGGCAGATTGGGTTCGCAGACGGTGTCGAAAGACGGCATGGGCTCTCCTCAGGTGTCACGGTAGCTGGATGCGACAATTCTCCCATGATCGTGGAGCACAACGTCCCGCTGCAGCCGTACAACAGCTTCGGCATCGTCGCGCGCGCGCAGCACCTGGTGCGCATCGCGAGCGAGGCCGACCTGGCCGCGCTGCATGCCGACACCGAATGGCGCGACGCGCCGCGTTTCGTGCTGGGCGGCGGCAGCAATATCGTGTTGACCGGCGACGTGAAGCCGCTGGTCCTGAAGGTGGAGATCCAGGGCCGCCGGCTGGTCGAGGAGACCCCGCGCGCCTGGATCGTGGAGGCCGGCGCCGGCGAGGTCTGGCACGACACCGTGCAGTGGACGCTGGCGCAGGGCTATCCGGGGCTCGAGAACCTCGCGATGATCCCGGGCACGGTGGGCGGCTCGCCGGTGCAGAACATCGGCGCCTACGGCGTCGAGCTGCAGGACCGCTTCGACTCGCTCGACGCCTTCGATCTGGAAACCGGCCGCAGCTTCACGCTCGACGCGGCCCAGTGCGCCTTCGGCTATCGCGACTCGGTGTTCAAGCACGTGCGCGGCGCCGGCGGCGCCAACGACTTCGGCCTCGCGGGCCGCGCGCTCATCACGCGCGTGCGCTTCCGGCTGCCCAAGCCCTGGAAGGCGGTGGCGGGCTACCTCGACCTGGAACGCAGGATGGAGGAGACCGGCAACTTCACGCCCGATGCGAACGATATCTTCGACTGGATCTGCGCCATCCGCCGCGCCAAGCTGCCCGATTGGCGGGTGCTGGGCAACGCAGGCAGCTTCTTCAAGAACCCGACCGTCACGCCCGAGCAGTGCGCCGACATCATCGCGCGCGAGCCGAAGATCGTGCATTACCCGATGGACGACGGCAGCATCAAGCTCGCGGCCGGCTGGTTGATCGACGCCTGCGGCTGGAAGGGCAAGTCGGTGGGCAATGCCGGCGTCTACGAGAAGCAGGCGCTGGTGCTGGTCAACCGCGGCGGCAGCGAGAACCCGGTGACCGGCGGCGAGGTGATGACGCTGGCCAAGGCGATCCAGACCAGCGTGTACGAGCGCTTCGGCATCCGGCTCGAGCCCGAGCCGGTGGTGGTCTGAACACCCGGGGACATGGACCTCGACTTCCTGCCCCTGAACTACCGCCGGCGCATCTTCGCGCTGGTGTGGCTGCGGCGGCTGGTGATCCTGGCGGCAATCGCCGCGCTGGCGTTCTCGAGCGGGCGCTGGTGGAGCATGGTGCTCGGGCTGATTGGCGCGGGCCTGCTGGTGGTGGTGATGGGCTGGTTCGAAACCAGCCTGCGCCGCCAGTTCGTTCGCGAGGCGCGGCTGCCGCCCTTCCTGGTCCACAAGCTGATCGCGGCCCATCCGCAGCTGAGCCGGCGCGACGCCGAGCTGGTGCTGCGCGGCCTGCGGCAGTTCTTCATGGCCCACCTGCGCAGCGGGCGCAAGTTCGTCGGCATGCCCTCGAAGGTGGCCGACACCGCCTGGCACGAGTTCATCCTCCATACCCAGGGCTACCAGCACTGGTGCCAGGCGGCCTTCGGCGGCCTCTTGCACCACACGCCGGCCGAGGTGCTGGGGCGCGATCCCAAGCGCAACGACGGTCTGCGTCGCAGCTGGTACTGGGCCTGCAAGGAGGAGAGCATCGATCCGCGCAAGCCCGCGCGGCTGCCCTTGCTGTTCGCGCTCGACGCCAAGTTCGGCATCGAGGGCGGCTTCAACTACGTGCCCGACTGCCGCGACATCGACCGGCAGGCCGGCTCCGATGCCCACTGCGGCACGAGCTTCGGCGAAGGCGGTTCCTCGAGCGGCGGCTGCGGCGGTGACGCGGGCGGCTTCGGCGGCAGCGAATCGAGCGGCGGCGATGGCGGCGGTGGCGATTCTTCCGGCGGCGGCGCGGATGGCGGCGGCTGCGGTGGTGGCTGCGGTGGCGGAGGCGGTGGGGACTGAGCGCCTCGCGCCGGTCGCACCCAAGAAAAAAGCAGGCGCGAGGCCTGCTTTTTTCATTCGAAGCCGGATGGGCGGATGGGCTTACTTGCCGCTGTCGTCGTTCGCGAGCTTCGGCAGCGCCGCGCCCTGGCTCGAGGCCAGCAGGCCGGTCTTGGTGTAGATGCCGAGCTTCTCGCGCGTGTCGACGATGTCGAGGTTGCGCATCGTCAGCTGGCCGATGCGGTCCAGCGGCGTGAACGCGCCCTCGACCTTTTCCATGCTCAGGCGTTCGGGCTTGTAGGTGAGGTTCGGCGACTCGGTGTTGAGGATCGAGTAGTCGTTGCCGCGGCGCAGCTCGACCGTGACCTCGCCGGTGATCGCACGCGCCACCCAGCGCTGGGCGGTCTCGCGCAGCATGATGGCCTGGGGGTCGAACCAGCGGCCCTGGTAGAGCAGGCGGCCCAGGCGGCGGCCGTGGTCGCGGTACTGCTCGATGGTGTCCTCGTTGTGGATGCCGGTCACCAGGCGCTCGTAGGCGATGAACAGCAGCGCGAGGCCGGGGGCCTCGTAGATGCCGCGGCTCTTGGCCTCGATGATGCGGTTCTCGATCTGGTCGCTCATGCCCAGGCCGTGGCGCCCGCCGATGCGGTTGGCCTCGAGGATCAGCTCGACCAGGTTGGGGTAGCTCACGCCGTTGAGCGCGACCGGCACGCCTTCCTCGAAGCGCACCGAGACGGTTTCGCGCTTGACCTCGACCTCGTCCTTCCAGAAGGCCACGCCCATGATCGGCTGCACGATCTGGATGCCGCTGTTGAGGTGCTCGAGGTCCTTGGCTTCGTGCGTGGCGCCGAGCATGTTGGAGTCGGTCGAGTAGGCCTTCTCGGCCGACATCTTGTAGGCGAAGCCGGCCTGCTGCATGAAGGCCGACATTTCGGCGCGGCCGCCGAGCTCGTCGATGAAGACCTGGTCGAGCCAGGGCTTGTAGATCTTCAGGCCCGGGTTGGTCAGCAGGCCGTAGCGGTAGAAGCGCTCGATGTCGTTGCCCTTGTAGGTGCTGCCGTCGCCCCAGATGTGGACGTCGTCTTCCTTCATGGCCGACACCAGCATCGTGCCGGTGACCGCGCGGCCCAGCGGCGTGGTGTTGAAGTAGGTGACGCCGGCCGTCGTGACGTGGAAGGCGCCGGCCTGCAGCGCGGCCAGGCCTTCGTTGGCGAGCTGCGCGCGGCAGTCGATCAGGCGCGCGTTCTCGGCGCCGTAGAGCATCGCCTTGCGCGGGATCTCGTCGTAGTCGGGCTCGTCGGGCTGGCCGAGGTTGGCGGTGTAGGCGTAGGGGATCGCGCCCTTGTTGCGCATCCAGTGCAGCGCCGCGCTGGTATCGAGGCCGCCCGAGAAGGCGATGCCGACCTTCTGGCCGGCGGGGACGTTTTGGAGGATGGTCGACATGCTGGGTGGCTCCGTGCGGTTCAGCCGAAGTGGCAGATGTAGCTGTAGGGCTCGCCGCTCACGCGGATCTGGAAGCTGGAGTTGCCCGGAACGTCGAACTTCTGGCCGGGGCCGGAGGCGATCCACTCGGTGCTGCCCGCGAGCTGGTATTCGCAGCTGCCGGCGGTCCCTTCCATGATCTCGGGGGCGCCGGTGTTGAAGGTCAGGGTGGACGGCAGGATCACGCCGACCGATTTCTTCGTGCCGTCGGCCAGCGTGAGGCTGTGGCTCACGCACTTGCCGTCGAAGTAGACATTGGCCTTGGTGGCCACAGCGGCGCTGTTCAGGGTGTCGGTAATCGTCATGGAATGGCGCCGGCGCCGGGGGCGTTCGGCTGGTCGAGGACGGCACCGCGCGGGCGGCGCACCCCTCAGGGGTTGGAGAAGTCCTCGATTTTAGGGGCTTGGCCGGCGGCGCCTGGCCGGCCGGCCGGCTCAGTGATGCCAGCCGTGGTAGCCGCCACCGCGCCAGCCGCCGTAGCCGCCGCGGTAACCGCCGTAGCCCCGGTAGCCGCCGCCCCAGCCGCGCGAGTAGCCGAGGTTCAGCGAGATGCCGACCGGCGGGTAGACGTAGGGCTGCGGATAGGCATAGGCCGGCTGCACGTAGACCGGCGCCGGATAGACCGCGGCCGGGTAGGCGGGCTGGGCATAGACCGGGGCCGGCTGCGTGCCCGACACCACCACGCCCGGCTCGGGCACGACGTCGTCCCAGGGCGAGCCCGTGCTGTATTGCTGGCCTTGCTGCTGGGCATAGCCGCGGTTGTCGCTTTCGACCGGGTAGGGCGTGAGCCGGTTCTGCGGCGTCACCGGCGCGGTGGTCACGCCATAGGCGTTGGCCTCGACGGGGATGGTGGCGCCCGGCTGGTAGTCGGTGCGCGTGGTGTAGCGGCGGCCGTTGTACTCGTAGGTGACGTTGTAGCTGGTGCCGGCGCCGTCGCGCACCGGCGTGGCCGAGAGCACGCGCGCCTGCACGGTCTGGCCCGACTGGGCATGGACCAGGCCCGCGCTGGCGGCGAGGACGCCGGCCAGCGAGAGGCCGAGGACGGTACGGATGGTCTGGGTATTCATGTTGGAGACTCCTGCGGATCGGACGCGGTGCGCTGCGAGGGTTGCCCGGCCGCGCCCGGTCCGGGTTCGACGCCGGCCCGCCAGGCGGGTTCCGGCATTTACACGGCGTTCACAGCACGGTTTTCACAGGCGCTTACAGCGACCTGGCCCATTGTTCGGCGTCGAAACCCGCCGTGATGTCGGCCTGGCGCGCTTTTTGGCGCCAGTCCACCACCGGCCGCTTGATCAGGCTGGGATTGGCGAGCAGCACGGCGCGCGCCGAGGCGGCGTCGACCACCGATTCGCGCGTGGCGTCGTCGAGCTTGCGCCAGGTGGTGCCGCGGCGGTTGACCAGCGTTTCCCAGCCCAGCGCGGCCAGCCAGCGGTCGAGCTCGGCCTCGGGCACGCCCTGTTTCTTGAAATCGTGGAAGCCGTAGGCGATGTCGTGGTCATCAAGCCAGGCGCGGGCGCGCTTGACGGTGTCGCAGTTCGGAATGCCGTACAGAGTGGTCGAAGGGGTTGTCATGGCGCCGATGATGCGCGAGCGGCGGGTGGGCGACAATCCCGGCCTCCATGGAAACCCTGAACGACTGGCTCGAGCGCGCCGAGCGCCTGCATCCCAAGAACATCGAGCTCGGACTCGAGCGCGCGCGCGAGATGGCCCAGCGCATGGCGCTGCGCTTCGGCTGCCCCGTGATCACGGTGGCCGGCACCAACGGCAAGGGCTCGACCTGCGCCATGCTGGAGTCGATCCTGATGCACGCCGGCTATCGCACGGCGGTCTTCACCTCGCCCCACCTGGTGCACTTCGAGGAGCGGCTGCGCCTGTCGGGCCAATCGGTCGATGCTTCCAAATTAATAGCAAACTTCGAAGCCGTGGAAAAGGCCCGGGGCGACCTGCCGCTGACCTATTTCGAGTTCACGACGCTCGGCATCCTGCGCTGCATGATCGAGGAGAAGCCCGACGTGGCGATCCTCGAGGTGGGCCTGGGCGGGCGGCTCGACGCCGTCAACATCATCGACGCCGACTGCTCGGTGATCACCAGCATCGACCTCGACCACATGGAATTCCTCGGCCCCGACCGCGAGAGCATCGGCTTCGAGAAGGCGGGCATCCTGCGCGCCGGCAAGCCGGCCATCGTGAGCGACCCGATGCCGCCGCAGAGCGTGGTCGACCATGCCGAGGCCATCGGCGCCGACCTCTGGCGCTTCGGGCGCGACTTCAACGTCTCGGGCGACAAGCAGCAGTGGGGCTGGAGCGGCCGCGGCCGGCGCTACAGCGGGCTGGCCTATCCGGCGCTGCGCGGCGCCAACCAGCTGGTCAACGCGGCCGGCGTGCTGGCGGCGCTCGAATCACTGCGCCAGCAGCTGCCGGTGACGGCACAGGCGATCCGCAGCGGCCTCGCGATGGTCGAGCTGCCGGGGCGCTTCCAGATCGTGCCGGGCCAGCCGGTGCTGGTGTTCGACGTGGCGCACAACGCGCACGCCGTGGCCGCGCTGACCGAGAACCTCGACGCGATGGGCTTCTACCCGACCACCCATGCCGTGTTCGGCGTGATGGCGGACAAGGACCTGGCGCCGATCCTCGCGCGCATCGGGCCGCTGATCGACCGCTGGTACTTCACCGACCTGCCGACCGCGCGCGCCGCCAAGGCGGCCGACCTGCTGGCCGCATGGCAGGCGCAGAACACGCGCAAGGACGCCGCCGGCGAGGTCTTCGCCGACCCCATGCAGGCGCTCCAGGCGGCCATCGAGCGCGCGGACCCCGCTGATAGAATCGTGGTCTTCGGATCGTTCTTCACCGTGGGCGGCGTGCTCGAGCATGGCACCCCCCGGCTGCAAGCCAAACACCTGTCCTAAACCTTGTCGCCCGGCGGCCGATTCGCAGGTCGATCTCGCCGGATTCCGCAGCTTCCCGCATCACTCGCAGCACTCCTTCAGGGACCGAACTTCATGGCGTTTTTCAAGTTCCGCGCGCGCGGCCCACAAGGCAACGAAGGACGCAGCGCACCGGCTGCGGTGCCGGCGGAAAGTGTCGAATCCATGCGCCGTCGCGCCCGCCACCGCCTGCTGGGCGCCGCGGTGCTGGTGCTGCTGGGCGTGATCGGTTTCCCGCTGCTGTTCGACACCCAGCCGCGCCCGGTGTCGGTCGACATCCCGATCGAGATTCCCGACCGCAACAAGGTCAAGCCGCTGCCGGTGCCCCAGGCGCCCGCGCCCGCTGCCACCAGCGGCAGCGACAACGGCGACACCCGCGTGGCCGCCGCGACGCCGTCGCGTCCCCCGGCCGCGTCGAGCGGCGGCATCATCACCGAGACCGCCGACGGCACCGAGATCGACGCCTCGGGCAAGCCGGTCAACGCCGCGCCGGCGCCCGCCCCCGCGCCGGCCAAGCCGGCCGAACTCAAGCCCGAGCCGAAACCGGAGCCCAAGCCCGAACCCAAACCCGAGGCCAAGCCGAAGCCCGAACCCAAGCCCGAGGCCAAGCCGGAACCGAAGCCCGCGCCCAAGCCCGCCGCGGTCGACGACGGCGCCCGTGCCCGCGCGCTGCTCGAAGGCAGGCCCGTCGCCGCCGCGCCCGCCACGCCCAAGCCCGCCGCCGCGTCGGACGACAACGGCCGCTTCGTGGTGCAGGTCGGTGCCTTCGCCGATGCCGACAAGGCCCGCGAGGTGCGGCAGAAGCTCGAGAAGGCCGGCCTCAAGACCTATGTGAACGTGGCGAAGACGGCCGACGGCGAACGCACGCGCGTGCGGGTCGGTCCCTTCGGCTCGCGCGCCGAGGCCGACAAGGCCGCCGAGCGGGTGAAGGCCTTGTCTTTGTCGGCCGCGATCCTCACCTTGTAATTCGCCACCGCCCGTAGCCGCCGTGGCCTTGCTCGACTGGATCGCCGTCGCGCTCATCGTGGTGTCGATGCTATTCGGCCTCGTGCGCGGGCTGGTGTTCGAAGTGATTTCGCTGGTCGGCTGGGTAGTGGCTTTCGTGGTGGCGCAGTGGTTCGCGTCCGATGTGGCGGCCTGGTTGCCGGCCGGCGATCCGCAGGCGTCCTGGCGCTATCCGCTGGCCTTCGTGCTGCTGTTCGTGGCGGTCGCGTTCGGCGTGGGCCTGGTGGCCGCGCTCACGCGCAAGCTGATCGCCGCCGTGGGATTGCGTCCGGTCGACCGGATCCTGGGCGGTGCCTTCGGCGCGGCCCGGGGCGCGGTAGCGCTGCTGGTGCTGGCAGTGGTTGTTCATTTGCTGGCGTTGAGCGACAGTGCCTGGTGGCACGAATCGCGCAGCGCCGTTGTTCTCGACGCGGCATTGCAGAGCCTGAAGCCTGCATTGCCCGAAAAATTGGCAAGCTACCTGCCCTGAGAGGATCGCTTCATGTGTGGAATCGTCGGCGTTGTCAGCAACGCACCCGTCAACCAGCTGCTCTATGACGCGCTGCTGCTGCTGCAGCACCGCGGCCAGGATGCGGCCGGCATCGTCACGCTGCAGGAACGCAAGTTCTTCATGCACAAGGCCAAGGGCATGGTGCGCGACGTGTTCCGCACCCGCAACATGCGCGCGCTGCCCGGCAGCGTCGGCCTGGGCCAGGTGCGCTATCCGACCGCGGGCAACGCCTACAGCGAGGAAGAGGCGCAGCCCTTCTACGTCAACGCGCCCTTCGGCATCGTGCTGGTGCACAACGGCAACCTGACCAACGCCCACGCACTGCGCGCCGAGCTGTTCTCGACCGACCACCGCCACACCAACACCGAGAGCGACTCCGAGGTGCTGCTCAACGTGCTCGCCAACGAGCTCGAGCAGGCATCGCACGGCGTGCCGCTGAATCCGGCCGAGGTGTTCGCCGCGGTGCGCAGCATGCACAAGCGCCTGCGCGGCTCGTATGCCGTGGTGTCGCTGATCGCGGGCCACGGCCTGCTGGCCTTCCGCGATCCCTACGGCATCCGCCCGCTGTGCATCGGCCGCAGTGCCGACGGCACCGTGATGGTGGCCAGCGAATCGGTGGCGCTCGAGGGCTCGGGCCACACCTTCGAGCGCAACGTGCTGCCGGGCGAGGCGGTGTTCGTCGACATGCAGGGCCAGCTCCATTCCATGCAGTGCGCCGAGGCGCCCACGCTCAATCCCTGCATCTTCGAGTTCGTGTACCTGGCGCGTCCCGACTCGGTGCTCGACGGCATCTCGGTCTACCAGGCGCGCCTGAACCTCGGCGAGACGCTGGCCAAGCGCGTGGTCTCGACCGTGCCGCCGAACCAGATCGACGTGATCATCCCGATCCCCGAATCGAGCCGCCCGAGCGCCACGCAGCTCGCGCACCTGCTGGGCATTCCGTACCGCGAGGGCTTCGTCAAGAACCGCTACGTGGGCCGTACCTTCATCATGCCGGGCCAGGGCGTGCGCAAGAAGTCGGTGCGCCAGAAGCTCAACGTGATCGCGAGCGAGTTCAAGGGCCGCAACGTGCTGCTGGTCGACGACTCGATCGTGCGCGGCACCACCAGCCGCGAGATCGTGCAGATGGCGCGCGACGCCGGCGCGCGCAAGGTCTACCTCGCGAGCGCCGCGCCGCCGGTGCGCTACCCCAACGTCTACGGCATCGACATGCCGACCAAGGACGAGCTGGTGGCGCACGACCGCACCGTGGAAGAGATCCGCGAGCTGATCGGCTGCGACGCGCTGATCTACCAGGACGTCGATGCGATGAAGCGCGCCATCGGCTCGCTCAACGGCAAGCTCGACGGCTTCGATGCCTCGTGCTTCGACGGCGTCTATGTCACCGGCGACATCGACACCGAAGCCATCTCGCGCATGAACGGCAACCGCCCGCGCATCGAGGAGACCGAAGAGGATTCCTCGCGCCTCGCGCTGCCCAACCTGAGCTGATCTTCTTCCGACGTTCCTCGTTGGCCTCGCGCCCGAAAGTTTCCGTGACCGATAGCCCCCTGCCTCCCGGCCTGCACCGCGATACGCTGGCCCTGCGCACCGCGCTCGAACGCAGCGTGCATGGCGAGCACTCCGAAGCGCTCTACCTCACCAGCGGCTTCGTGCAGCCCGACGCCGAGACCTCGGCCCGCCGCTTCGCCGGCACCGAGGAAGGCTTCACCTACGCGCGCACCTCGAACCCCACCGTCAGCAGCTTCGAGCGCCGGCTCGCCGCGATGGAAGGCACCGAGGCCGCGATCGCCGCGTCCAGCGGCATGGGCGCGATCCTCATGATGTGCATGGGCCTGCTCAAGGCCGGCGACCACGTCGTGTGCTCGCGCTCGATGTTCGGCTCGACCATCAACCTGATCGGGCGCGAGTTCGGCAAGTTCGGCGTCGAGACCACCTTCGTCTCGCAGACCGACGTGGCCGAGTGGCGCGCCGCGGTGCGTCCCACCACCCGGCTGCTGTTCGCCGAGACGCCGACCAATCCGCTGACCGAGGTCTGCGACATTCGCGCGCTGGCCGACGTGGCGCACGAGGCGGGCGCGCTGCTCGCGGTCGACAACTGCTTCTGCTCGCCGGCGCTGCAGCGGCCCGCCGAGCTCGGCGCCGACCTGATCATCCATTCGGGCACCAAGCATCTCGACGGCCAGGGCCGCGTGATGGCGGGCGCGATCTGCGGTCCCTCGAAGCTGATCGTCGACGTGTTCGGCCCGGTGGTTCGCACCGCGGGCATGGTGCTGTCGCCGTTCAATGCCTGGGTCGTGCTCAAGGGGCTCGAGACGCTCAACGTGCGCATGCAGGCGCACTGCGCGAACGCGCTGGCCGTCGCGCAATGGCTCGAGGCCCAGCCGGGCATCGAGCGCGTGTACTACCCGGGGCTCGCCTCGCATCCGCAGCATGAGCTGGCGATGCGCCAGCAGGCGGGGCAGGGCGGGGCGGTCGTGTCCTTCATCGTGAAGGGCGGCGATCCCGAGACCGCGCGCGCCAACGCCTTCCACGTCATCAACAGCACCGAGGTCGTGAGCATCGCCACCAACCTCGGCGACGTGAAGACCATCATCTCGCATCCGGCCACCACCTCGCACGGACGCCTGTCCGAAGCGCAGCGCCAGGCGGCCGGCATCGGCCAGGGCCTGATCCGCCTCGCGGTCGGCCTCGAGCACGTCGACGACATCAAGGCCGACCTGTCGCGCGGCCTTTCCACCCTGAATTTCTGAATCCCGCCTCCATGACCGGCAAAGTCCGCACCCGCATCGCTCCGTCTCCCACCGGCTTCCTGCACCTGGGCACCGCGCGCACCGCGCTCTATTCGTGGGCCTATGCGCGCCACCATGGCGGCGAGTTCGTGCTGCGCATCGAGGACACCGACGTCGCGCGCTCCACGCAGGATTCGACCGACCAGATCCTCGCGTCGATGCACTGGCTCGGCCTCGACTACGACGAAGGCCCGATCTACCAGATGCAGCGTCTCGAGCGCTACCAGGCCGTGATCGCGCAGATGCTCGAGGCCGGCACGGCCTACCACTGCTACGCCACGCCCGCCGAGCTCGACGAGATGCGCGAGGCGCAGAAGGCGCGCGGCGAGAAGACCCTGTACGACCGCCGCTGGCGCCCCGAGCCCGGCAAGGTGCTGCCGCCCATTCCCGAAGGCGTGCCGCCGGTGGTGCGCTTCTGCAATCCGCCCGAAGGCGACGTGACCTGGAACGACCTCGTCAAGGGCGAGATCACCATCAACAACCGCGAGATCGACGACCTCATCATCCTGCGGCCCGACGGTGTGCCCACCTACAACTTCGCCGTGGTGGTCGACGACTGGGATATGAACATCACGCACGTGTTCCGCGGCGACGAGCACATCAACAACACGCCGTGGCAGATCAACATCTTCCACGCGCTCGGCGCACCGCTGCCGCAGTTCGGCCATGTGCCCGTGATCCTCGGCGACGACGGCCAGAAGCTCTCGAAGCGCCGCGGCGCCGTGAGCGTGACCGCTTACGAAGACAACGGCTACCTGCCCGAGGCGATGCTCAACTATCTCGCGCGCCTCGGCTGGAGCCACGGCGACGACGAGCTGTTCACGCGCGAGCAGATGGTGAGCTGGTTCGACGGCTCGCACCTGTCGAAGAGCCCGGCGCAATGGGACGCGGCCAAGCTCGCATGGGTCAACGCGCAGTACATCAAGGCCAAGAGCGACGACGCGCTCGCGCCGCTGGTGGCCGCGCAACTGAAGAAGCGCGGCATCGAGGCCGACGATCGGCTCGCCGCCATCTGCGCGCTGTTCAAGGACCGCTGCGAGACCACCGTCGCACTGGCCGACTGGGCCGCGGCTTTCTATGCAGACGTCCACGCGAGCGAAGCGGATCGTGCGCAACACATCACCGATGCGGTGAAGCCTGCGGTGGCCACACTTGCGGATAAACTCTCCACCCTTCCGACGTGGGACAAGGCGACGATCGCCGCGGCCATCAAGGAAACCTTGGCTGCGCATTCGCTCAAGATGCCTGCTCTGGCGATGCCGGTGCGTGTTCTCGTGATGGGGACGCCACAGACGCCATCGCTCGATGCGGTCCTCGCGATTTTTTCTAAAGAAAAAATCATCGAGCGTTTGAAAGTGGCCTAAAAATCGGTCTATAATTTGAGGCTCGACACCGACACAAGGTGATTCTGAAAAGAAGCACTGGAATGTCAAAGAGGGGGTATAGCTCAGCTGGGAGAGCGCTTGCATGGCATGCAAGAGGTCATCGGTTCGATCCCGTTTACCTCCACCATCAAAAGTGTCGAGAAGAGAAGAGAAGAAGTGCTGATCGCAGCACGGTTCCTAAGGTTTTGACCCTATCGTCTAGAGGCCTAGGACACCACCCTTTCACGGTGGCTACCGGGGTTCGAATCCCCGTAGGGTCGCCAGTTTCATGCAAGTGAAGCAGGCACGAGTCGTCAACACTCGGCTCCGCAAGGAGTGAACGTTGTCTACCAGGAGTGGTAGTTCAGTTGGTTAGAATACCGGCCTGTCACGCCGGGGGTCGCGGGTTCGAGTCCCGTCCACTCCGCCACACAAAGCAACGGGCTACGCGAGCGATCGCGTAGCCCGTTTGTCTTTTCGGGTTTCGATTCCTTGTTGGGCTGGTCATCGTGCGCGACGAGTGGCCCAAAACGAACAAAGCCCGCACGAGGCGGGCTTTGGAAATATGGTCGTGAACTCTTACGCGGTCCACGCTACGGCAAAGATTCCTTTGCGGAAGTCATTGTTGTTTTTCTCGTCGTAGTGACTTCGACGCGCTGGTGTGAGATTCAGCTTGCCTGGCCAGGCAACGCTCAGGTGGTCCGAGCGAAGGCGCATTGTAGCAGGCACGCGCATGCGGCCCCGTACAAGGGATCATCCACGGCGCGCGTAGCGTCCCGGCGGCAGTCCCACATGCCGGCTGAAGGCCGTGCTGAAGGTGCTCGCCGAGCCGTAGCCCACGCGTTGGGCAACCTCAGCGATCGCGAGATCGTGATGCTCGAGCAGGTTTTTCGCGAGCGCCATGCGCCAGGCCAGCAGATATTCCATCGGTGGCAGTCCGACGGCGCGCGTGAAGCGATCGAAGAAGGCCGAGCGCGACAGCGCGGCCTGCTGCGCGAGTTGCGCCATGGTCCATGGTCGCGCGGGATCCGCGTGCAGTTGGCGCAGCGCCAATGCGAGCCTCGCGTCGGCCAGTCCGCGCAGCAGGCCGGGTGGCGCATCCTCGCCGGAAGACGAACGCAGCGCTTCCACCAGCAGCACCTCGACGAGGCGCGTGAGCACGAGCTCGCGCCCGGAGCGCTCCTCGCTCGACTCCTCGCCGACCAGACGCACCAGCACCGACAGCCGGTCGACGCCGCGCACATGCACCAGCGTGGGCAGCAGCGAGACCAGCAAGGCCGCATCGGGCGAATCGAACACGAAGTAGCCACCGAGCAGGCGCACGTCGGGTGGGCCATCGCGCCTGCCGTGGCGAACCTCGCCTTCGGGTGCGGGCGCGAGCTTGGGATCGATGTGAACGGGTGCGGCCGCCTCGAAGCTCGACAGCGTGAAGCCCGGCGTCGCCGGCATGAGCACGAAGTCGCCCGCTTCGAGGGCGATGGCTTCCTCGCCCTCGACCGCGAGGCGGCAACTTCCGCTGATCACCGCGCAGAAGCTGGGCTGGCCGAAATCGGAATAGCGGACGGCCCAGCGACCAGCGCCGCTGATGCCCTTCGAGAACACGGCGCGCGGATTGAGCAGCGCGATGACCTCTGAGAGCGGATCGTTCATGGCCGGACGCTTGCAAAAGAATCGTGGACTTTTCATTGTAGATGGTCCGGTTTTCTCTGGATATCGTTCGCTTCCATGTCAACCACTCAGCAAACACCCATGAAAACCGTCCTCATCACCGGCTGCTCGTCCGGCTACGGCCTCGAGACCGCGCGCCACTTCCTGTCGCAGGGCTGGCGCGTGATCGCCACCATGCGCACGCCGCGCGAAGACCTGCTGCCGCGCGACGAGCGGCTGCGCATCGTGGCCCTCGACGTCACGAATCCGCACAGCATCGCCGCCGCGCTCGAGGCGAGCGGACCCATCGACGTGCTCGTCAACAACGCGGGCATCGGACTGCTCGGTGCCTTCGAGGCGACGCCGATGAGCACCATGCGCGAAGTCTTCGAGACCAACACCTTCGGCGTGATGGCGATGACGCAGGCGGTGTTGCCGCAGTTCCGCGCGCGCCGCGCCGGCGTGGTGGTGAACGTGACTTCGAGCGCCACGCTGGCACCGATGCCGCTGGTCGCGGTCTACACGGCCAGCAAGACGGCCATCGAAGGCTTCACGGGCTCGCTGGCGCACGAACTCGCGGCCTTCGACGTGCGCGTGAAGCTGGTGCAGCCAGGCTATGCGCCGAGCACGAACTTCACGAGCAATGGCCAGTCGCGCATGGAGGGCTTGATCCCGCCGGCCTATGGGGCCTATGCGCAGCAGGTCTTCGCGTCCTTCGCGGGCATCTCGGAAGTGACCACGGCATCCGACGTGGCCGAGACCGTGTGGCGCGCCGCGAACGACGAGACGGGGCAACTGCGCTTCCCCGCGGGTGCCGACGCGGTGGCGCTGGCCCGCTCGAACGTGCCTTCTGCATCGGCTTGAGTTGGCGTAGGCGGTCTTCCACAACGCGCCATGGAGCGATATGCGCGCCGTAGCATGGCCAGGCCCGCATCGTCGCGGGCACGGTTTGCGTCATGTTTCAGCAAAGGAGTTCGCCATGCCCATCTCTTCGCTTCGTACGGTGGCCGTCGCCTGTGCAGTGGCCGCGAGCAGCATTGCCTTCGTCGGTTGCACGACCACGCGTCCCGAGAACCAGGCCAGCAGCGCGTCCTCGCGCGCATCGATCGACGCACAGGTCGATGCCTCGCTGTCCAAGCTCTACGACTCGGTGCGCGGTTCGCGCGAACTCGTCGCCAAATCGAGCGGCGTGCTGGTGTTTCCGGCCGTGGTCGGCGCGAGCATGGGCGTGGGCGCCGAATACGGCCGCGGCGCCTTGCGCGTGAACGGCCGCACGCAGTCCTACTACAGCACCACCTCGGGCTCGATCGGCTTCCAGGCGGGCGCGCAGTCGAAGGCCGTGATCTACCTGTTCACCACGCAGGCCGCGCTCGACAAGTTCCGCAGCAGCAAGGGATGGACGGCCGGTGCCGATGCCACGGTGGCCGTCGCGACCATCGGTGCCAACGGCAGCATCGACACCAACACGGTCCGCCAGCCCGTGGTGGGCTTCGTGCTGACGAACGTGGGGCTCGAGGCCGGTGTCTCGGTGCAGGGCGCGAAGGTGACGGAGATCGCGCTCTGACGCGGTGCCCGCGGCCGCGCGCTCAGGCGGCCGCCAGTTGCAGCTGCAGCGTGGCGATCTGCTCGCGCAGCGCCTTGTTCTCGGATTCGAGCGCCGCCACGCGCTGCTTCAGCGCCTGAACCTGCTCGGAATCGGCCACATCGAACGGCGGCGATTCGGTGTCGGACGAGGTTTCGGCATCGTCCTCGCGCGGCTTGCGCTTCGCTTCGCGCGCTCGCTTGGCCGCGAGCTTCAGTTCGTCCTTGCCCGCGTTCGCGGCGGCCACCTGCTCCTCGGCGGGCAGGCTCGCCACGGCAGCAGCCGCGTTGATCGAGATAGTGCCGGACTTCACCGCGGCCACCACTTCGGGCGCGGCCTGCTTCTGGATCTTCTCGATCATCTGCACCTGGGTGCTGCTGATGCGCGCGGCCTTGGCGATGGCTTCGCGGCTGTTGAGCGGTGGAGGCGGCGGCACGCTCGCATCGTCGGCGCTCGCGGCCGAGCTCGCGGGCGCTTCGGCATCGGCGGTCGAAGACGACACGTTCGCCGAGCGCGCGCGGCGCTCCGTCACGATGTCCTTCTTGCGCAGCGCGAGCACGCCGCGCACGAAGTCCGAGATGCTGCGCCGGCCCAGGTGCTGGTCGATCATCCACAGGTGCACGTCCTCGATCGACTGGAAGCGCGTGTTCTGCACGGTCTGGAACGGCAGGCCATGCTTCTGGCAGATCGCATAGCGGTTGTGGCCGTCGACGAGAACGTCGCCCCACAGCACCAGCGCATCGCGGCAGCCTTCGGTCAGGATGCTGCGTTCGAGGGCTTCGTGCTCCTCGGGCGTGAGGGGATCGATATAGGCTTTGAGTTCTTCGTTGACGACGATGTTCATGGAGACGCGATCGGGCTGAGGGGCGGAATTCTAGAGGGCCGCCGATGCTGCAATGCCGCGAAGCAGTGCGCTGGATTGTCGACGTGCCGCAATGGCCGGCATGCAATGCCTGACGCATGCCTGTCAAACAATCTGGGCTATCATCGCCCGCCACCGCGCAAGCCAATGCGGGCCTGATGTTCCTTTCGCGGAACATCGTTCCGGTCCCGCTGCAACGTCAGTCCCCCCAAGTTTTTTCGTCCTGATTTCTCGCCCGAACGCGAGTTCAGAGGTGCCCGGAAACATGGTTATAGATAGGAATGATTCTTATTCTGTTTTGGATTACCAAAGTAGTAATCCAGAGCCTCCAGGATTCGCGTCGTCCACTTCGTCCCGCTCTCAAGAGGTGTTGCACATGCCATCGCATTTGTCCGAGCCCTCGCTCGGAGAGGTCTTCATCGCCCATCGAGCACAGCTGTGGCGCGTTGCCCGCAAGATCGTCAACACCCCGGACCTCGCGGACGACGTCGTGCAGGACGCCTATCTGAAGATCGTCGACGGCGCGTCCGTGCGGCTGGCCGAGAAACCCATCGGCTACTGCTGCCAGGTGGTGCGCAACATGGCGCTCGACTACTGCCGGCGCCACCGCGTCGAGGCGAACTACCGCACCTTCGACGTGGACGTGGAAGTGCTCGAGATCCCGAACGTCGAGACGCCCGATCGGCGCATGCGCGAGCGCCAGGTCCTGCATGCGATCGATCGCGCGCTGGCCGGGCTGCCGCCGCGCACGCGGCTGGTCTTCGAGCTCTATCGCCTCGAGGGGCTCACGCAGCGCGAGATCGCGGCGCGGCTCGATTGCGCGTTGGGCCTCGTCAACGGGTTGATCGCCGATGCCGCGGCCGCGATCAAGGGCTGTGCCCACCTGCTCGACGCCGACTGAGGGCCGAAGACCGTCCATGCATCGAGGCATGGGCATGGTTTGGTATGGTTCGTGCCTGCTGCGCTGGCAGCAAGGGGCCACCGGCACCGGCAAGAACAAAGCGAACCACCTTCTGGCATGACTCAAGACAAGGACGATCCCGTCTGGAATGCCGCGTGGACGTGGGTGCAGCGGGAATACGACCGCGACACCTTCGACGACGCGGCGCGGGACGAAATGACGACCTGGCTGGCGGCCGACCCGGCTCACCGCCGCGCCTACGACAAGGCGGCCCGCCTCTGGCTGCTCGCGGGCATGGTGCCACCCGTCAACGACATCGGCGGCGACGACATCCCGCACGACGACGCCGGCCACGCGCCCGGCAAGCACTGACGCATCGACGCGCGGCGAGCGCCTCGCCCGCGCGTCCGCATCCGGGGCCCGTCGACCCCGTGCAAATGAACAGATGACCCGCTGAAGCGTCCTGTTGAGCAGGAGCGCCCTTCCACGCGACGCCCGCACGGGCGGTCGCCGGCGCTTCCCATGTTCAACCGCACAAGGATGCCTCGATGTCTACCAGCTGTTTCGACCGCGAAGACGAAACCTTCATCGTCCTGGTCAACCACGAAGACCAATATTCCATCTGGCCGCACTGGAAGGCCGTGCCCAGCGGCTGGACCGTCGTCGACGGCGTCAAGGGCGACAAGAAGACGGTGCTGGCCTATGTCGAGCAGACCTGGACCGACATGCGCCCCCGCTCGCTGCGCGAATGGATGGCCGCGCAGGAAGGTCGGTCCGCGGCCACCGAAGGCGCGATCGGTTGAGCGTGGGCACGCCGGAGCTCGCGCTGCTGTGCCTGCCTTGTGCCGGCGCGAGCGCCACCATGTACCTGCGCTGGCGCCGCCTCGTGCCGCAATGGCTGCGGATCGTGCCCGTCGAACTGCCGGGCCGTGGCGCGCGCATGGGCGAGGATTTCGTCGAGGACTTCGATGCGCTCGTGGCGCGGCTGTGCACCGAGCAGGCCGCGGCGCTGCAGGGGCGCTTCGCGCTCTTCGGCCACAGCATGGGCGCGTTGCTGGCCTGGGGCATCGCGCGGCGCCTGCATGACGAGCGGCGTGCCTTGCCTCGGGCGCTGCTGGTGTCCGGCAGCGCGGCGCCTTCGTGCCGCGATCCCGATCGTTTCGCGGACAGGAACGACGACCGGGCGCTGATCGCCGACCTGCGCAGGCAGGGCGGCACGCCCGAGGAGGTCTTCGCGAGCGAGGAGCTGATGCGCATCACCCTCGACGTGCTCGCCGCCGACTACCGCATCTGCGAAAGCTTCGGCCAGCGCGAACGGCCGCCGCTGCCGTTGCCGATCCATGTCTTCGCGGGCCGCGACGACGACATCGACGCGGCGCGTGTCGAGGCCTGGTCGCGCGAGGCGACGCATGCGGTCACGCTCGACTGGTTCGATGGCGGCCACTTCTTCCTGCGGCATGGCGAAGGCGCGTTCCTCGAGGCCTTGTCGCGACGGCTCGCCCCGGGAGCGGTCGTGCCGGGCGGCCGCCACGCGACCCCTTCGCTGGTCTGACGATGGCCAGGACATGAGGCGGTGGGCTCGGCGACGGTGCAGGGATGCACCCCAATGACACGCGGCCGCGATGCCGCTTTCGATCGTCTGGAGGCTAGAGAAATGACAAGCAAGGCAGCGGCGCCGGCATCCGCATCCGCGCGCCCGCGCAACTTCGTGGCCCATCTGCGCGCACTGGCGCGGCAGCGCGCCGACCACACCTGGCTCACCGTCGTCGACGAAATCGGCGGCGTCCCGCGCGAGCAGTCCTTCTGCTACGGCGAGTTCGAGCACGGCGTGCGCGCGCTGGCCGCGCGGCTGCAGCGCGACCTGTCGCGCGGCGACCGCGCGCTGGTCATGCTCGACAACGGCGAGCACTACGCGATCGCCATGCTGGCCTGCTTCTACGCGGGCGTGATCGCGGTGCCGATCTTCCCGCCAGAGTCGGCCCGGCCCCAGCACCTCGCGCGCCTCGCGGGCGTGGCCGCCGACTGCGGCGCGCGCTGCGTGCTGACCACCGCGGCGCTCGAAGCGGCCATCGCCGCGACCGCGCCGACGCAGTTCGCCGGTGCCGCGATCCTCGCCGTCGATGCGGTCGACGCAGCGCTGGCCGAGTCCTGGCAGCCCTTCGATCCCGGCGACGACGACATCGCCTTCCTGCAATACACCTCGGGCTCGACCTCGGCACCCAAGGGCGTGATCGTCACGCACGGCAACCTGATGGCCAACGAGCATGCGATCCAGGTCGGCATGGGCATCGGGCCCGACGACAAGTTCGTCTCGTGGGCGCCGCTCTATCACGACATGGGCCTGATCGGCGGCCTGCTGCAGCCGCTCTACAGCGGCATCCCGCTGGTGCTGACCTCGCCGCGCCACTTCCTCGAGCGGCCGGTGCGCTGGCTCGAGCTGATCTCGCGCCACCGCGCCACGCTCAGCGGCGGGCCCGACTTCGCGTTCCGCCTGTGCCTCGAGCGCGTGAAGGACGCGCAGCTCGCCACGCTCGACCTGTCGAGCTGGCGCGTGGCCTACACCGGCGCCGAGCCGGTGCGCGCCGACACCGAGGCTGCCTTCATCGAGCGCTTCGCCGCCGCCGGTTTCGATGCCGGCGCGGCCTATCCCTGCTACGGGCTGGCCGAGGCCACGCTCTACGTCACGGGCGGGCGGCGCGGCGACGGCATGGTCGCGCGCGCTTTCTCGAACGCGGGCCTGGCCGCGGGGCAGGGCACGCCGAGCCTGCCGGGCGAGGACGGCACGGTGCTGGTCGGCTGTGGCGGCGTGGCGGTCGAGCACCGCGTGGAGATCGTCGATCCGGCCACGCGCGCGGTGCTCGAGGAGGGCGCCATCGGCGAGATCTGGATCGCCGGCGCGAGCATCGGTGCCGGCTACTGGGGCAACGAAAGCGCCTCGGGCGAGACCTTCGTCGAGCGCGACGGCCTGCGCTGGCTGCGCACCGGCGACCTCGGCTTCTTCCATGAGGGCCAGCTCTACGTCACGGGCCGCATCAAGGACCTGATCATCGTGCGCGGCCACAACATCTATCCGCAGGACATCGAGCGCGCGATCGAGGCCGAGGTCGAGGCGGTGCGCAAGGGCCGCGTCGCGGTCTTCGCGGCCCATGGTCCCGACGGCGAGGGCATCGGCGCGGCCGCCGAGATCTCGCGCAGCATGCAGAAGCTGGTGCCGCCGCAGCTGCTGGTCGAGGCGCTGAGCGCCGCGGTCAGCGAGGTGTTCGGCGAGCCGCTGTCGGCCGTGGTGCTGCTCAACCCGGGCGGCATGCCCAAGACCACCAGCGGCAAGCTGCAGCGCGGCGCCTGCCGCGCGGGCTGGCTCGATCGCAGTGCCGATGCCTATGCGATCCACGAGCGCGGCCGCTTCGTGAAGGGCGGCCCCGCCACCGAGGCGGTCGCGGAAATGGTGCTCGACGACACGGAACGCGTCCTCGATGCGATCTGGCGCGAGGTGCTGCGCCAGGCCGACGCGCCCGCGCTGCCGCGCGACGCGCACTTCTTCGCGCGCGGCGGCAACTCGCTGAGCGCCACGCAGGCCGCCGCGCGCATCGCCTCGCACTGGGAGATCGACTTTCCCGTGCGGCTGCTGTTCGAGCAGCCGCGCCTGCGCGAATGCGCGGCCGCCGTGGGCCGGCTGCGGGCCACGGGCCGGCGCGAGCGTCCCGCGCCCGTCGCCGTGCTCGGCGCGGCGCAGCGCGCGCAGGGCCTGCCGCTCTCGCATGCGCAGGAGCGCCAATGGTTCCTGTGGCAGCTCGATCCCCGAAGCGCGGCTTATCACATGAGCGGTGCGATGCAACTGCGCGGCGCCCTCGATGCCGATGCGCTGCGCGCCGCGCTCGGCGACCTGGTGGCGCGCCACGAGTCGCTGCGCACCGTGTTCCGCGCGGGCGCGGACGGCGTGCCGATGCAATGGGTGCGGGAGGCCGCCGAGGCGAGCGTCGAGATCGTCGACCTGCGCACGCAGCCCGCCGACACGCGCGAGGCGAAGCTGGCCGAGGAAGCGCGCCGCATCAAGGCCACCCCCTTCGATCTCACGCAGGGCGGCCTGCTGCGCGTCGCGCTGCTGCGCACCGCCGACGCGGCCCAGTTGCTGGTCGTCGCGATGCACCACATCGTCTCCGACGGCGCCTCGATGCAGGTGCTGCTCGAGGAACTGGCCGCGGGCTATGCCGCGCGCCTGCAGGGCCGCGCGGCCGGCATCGCCGCGCCCGCGCTGCAATACGCCGACTACGCCGCCTGGCAGCGCGACTGGCTCGCGGCCGGCGAGGCCGAGCGCCAGGCCGCCTGGTGGCGCGCGCAGCTGGGCCACGAGCACCCGGTGCTCGAGCTGCGCACCGACCGCCCGCGCCAGCCGCGCGCGAGCTACCGCGCCGCGCGCCATGGCTTCGAGCTGTCCGCGCCGCTGCTCGCGACGCTGCGCGCGCTGGCGCAGGCCGAGGGCGCCACGCTGTTCGTCGTGCTGCTGGCGGGGCTGCAGGCGCTGCTGCACCGCTACACCGGCCAGCAGGACATCCGTGTCGGCGCCGCCGTCGCCAACCGCGGCCGGCCCGAGTTCGAGCGGATCATCGGCCTGTTCGTCAACACGCTGGTGCTGCGCAACCGCATCGACGGCCGCACGCCGCTGGCCGGCGTGCTCGCGCAGGCGCGCGAAGCGGTGCTCGGCGCGCAGGCGCACCAGGACCTGCCGTTCGAGCAGCTCGTGCAGCTGCTGCAGCCCGAGCGCAGCATGAGCCACAGCCCGCTGGTGCAGGTGATGTTCAACCACCTGCTCGAGGACCGCGGCGCGCTGCGCCAGCTCGGCGGCCTCGATGCCGAGGACCATGCGCTGCCCGACCTCGAGGCCCAGTTCGAACTCGTGCTCGAAGTGCGCGAGCGCATGGACGGTCCGCCGCGGCTCGACTTCATCTACGCGGCGGAGCTGTTCGACGCCGACACCATCGAGCGCATGGCCGGCCATTACCTCGCGCTGCTCGAGGCCCTGGCGGGCGATGCCACGCGCACGGTCGGCGATGTCGCGCTGCTGGCGGCGAGCGAGCAGGCCGAGATCGCGCGCTGGAGCGTCGATGCCACGCGCGAGCCCGGCGCCGAGCCGGTGCACCGCGCCATCGCGCACCATGCGCGGCAGCAGCCCGCGGCCATCGCCCTGCTGTTCGCCGACGAGGCCCTGAGCTTCGCCGAGCTCAACCGCCGCGCCAACCGCCTCGCGCACCGCCTGGTCGCGCTCGGCGTGCGGCCCGATGCGCGCGTGGGCATCGCGATGGAACGCAGCGTCGAGCTGGTCGTGGGCCTGCTCGCGATCCTCAAGGCCGGCGGCGCCTACCTGCCGCTCGACCCCGACTACCCGGCGCAGCGCCTGGCCTACATGGTCGACGACAGCGGCATCGACCTCCTGCTCGCCCACCGCGCCACGCGCGACTGCATCGCCGCGCGCGGCGGGCTCCGGGTGCTCGAGATCGACAGCCTCGACCTCGGCAGCGAGCCCGAATCCGACCCCGAGGTCGCGCTGCACGGCGAGAACCTCGCCTACGTGATCTACACCTCGGGCTCCACCGGCAGGCCCAAGGGCGCGGCCGTGCGGCACGGCGCGCTGCACAGCTGCATGGCCTGGATGCAGCGCGTCTACGGTCTTTCGCGCGACGACACGGTGCTGCACAAGGCACCGTTCGGCTTCGACGTGTCGGTGTGGGAGATGTTCTGGCCGATGACGGCCGGCGCGCGGCTCGTGGTCGCCAACCCCGGCGACCACCGCGATCCCGAACGGCTGGTGCAACTGATCGAGCGCCACCAGGTCACGACGCTGAACTTCGTGCCCTCGATGCTGCAGGCCTTCCTCGCGCATCCGGGCATCGAGTCGCGCACGCGGCTGCGCTACATCATCTGCGGCGGCGAGGCGATGCCGGCCGAGACGCAGAAGGAGGCGCTGCGGCGCCTGGCCGGTGCCTCGCTGCAGAACCTCTACGGTCCGACCGAGACCACCATCCACGTCACGCGGTGGACCTGCCGCGACGATGGCGAAAGCCTGGTGCCGATCGGCCGCCCGATCAGCGACACCCGGGCCTGGGTGCTCGACGCCGAACTCAACCGCGTGCCGCGCGGCGTGGCCGGCGAGCTCTATCTCGGCGGCGTCAACCTCGCGCGCGGCTACCTGAACCGCGCCGGCCTCAGCGCCGAGCGCTTCGTGGCCGATCCTTTCGGCCAGGGCGACCGGCTCTACCGCACCGGCGACCTGGTGCGCTGGAACGCCGAAGGCCAGATCGAGTACCTGGGCCGCATCGACCACCAGGTCAAGATCCGCGGCCTGCGCATCGAGCTCGGCGAGATCGAGGCCCAGCTCGCGGCCCAGCCCGAGGTGCGCGAGTCGGTGGTGGTCGCGAAGGAAGGCCCGGCCGGCGCCACGCTGGTCGGCTACGTCTCGCCGCGCGGCGACGCGCCCGTCGACACCGCCGCGCTGCGCGAGCGCCTCGGCCGGTCGCTGCCCGACTACATGGTGCCGCGCGCCATCGTCGTGCTCGATGCGTTGCCGCTCAATGCCAACGGCAAGGTCGACCGCAAGGCGCTGCCCGAGCCCGACGGCCTGGCCGACGCGCGTGCCTACGAGGCGCCGCAGGGCGAGGTGGCGCGCACGCTCGCGGCCATCTGGTCCGAGGTGCTGCAGGTGCCTCAGGTCGGCCAGCACGACAACTTCTTCGACCTCGGCGGCCATTCGCTGCTGCTGATCCGCGCGCACCGCCTGCTGCAGGACCGGCTGCGCATCGAGCTGCCGCTGGTCCAGCTGTTCAAGCACCCCACGGTCGAGTCGCTGGCGCGCGCCATCGAGCAGGGCGGCGGCCGTGCCGAGGCCGCCGCCGCGTCGGCCGCCATCGACGAGCGCGCGCTGCGCCAGCGCGCCGCCATGCTTCAACGCCGCAAGGCGGCAGAAAGAGTCCACTGATGTCCACGCCCGAGTCCTTCGACGCCGTTCCCGGCGAACCCACCGGCCTGGAGATCGCCATCGTCGGCATGGCCGGTCGCTTTCCCGGCGCCGACGATGTCGATGCCTTCTGGCGCAACATCCGCGACGGCGTGGAGTCGATCCGGCGCTTCTCCGACGAGGAGCTGCGCGCGCAGGGCGTGCCGCAGTCGGTGCTCGAGGAGCCCGACTACGTCAAGGCCGGCGTGCGCTTCGAGGGCTTCGACCAGTTCGACGCCGCCTTCTTCGGCTACGCGCCGCGCGAGGCCGAGACCCTCGATCCGCAGCAGCGCATCTTTCTCGAATGCGCCTGGTCCTCGCTCGAGCATGCGGGCTGCGATCCCGAGCGCTGGCAGGGCAAGGTCGGCGTGTACGCGGGCGAGGGCGCCAACGTCTACCTGATCCGCAACCTGCTGCCCTCGTTCGGCCTCGGCGCGCACAGCGGCATCGCCGACCTGCTGGGCCTGATGAGCGGCAACTCGGGCGGTTCGCTGTGCACGCGCGTGGCCTACAAGCTCGACCTGCGCGGCCCGGCCGTGAGCGTGCAGACCGCCTGCTCGACCTCGCTGACGGCGGTGCACACCGCCTGCCAGGCGCTGCTGGCGCACGACTGCGACATGGCGCTCGCGGGCGGCGTATGGCTCAACCTGCTGCAGGAAGGCGGCTACCGCTGGCAGGCCGGCGCCATCCTCTCGCCCGACGGCCACTGCCGCGCCTTCGACGCCGAGGCCGCCGGCACGGTGATCGGCAGCGGCGCGGGCGTGGTCGTGCTCAAGCGGCTCGACGAGGCGCTGCGCGACGGCGACACCATCCATGCGGTCATCAAGGGCAGCGCGGCCAACAACGACGGCTCGGCCAAGGTCGGCTTCACCGCGCCCAGCGTGGACGGCCAGGCCGAGGTGATACGCGCGGCGCAATTGATCGCGGGCGTGTCGGCCGACACCATCGGCTATGTCGAGACCCACGGCACCGGCACCACGCTCGGCGACCCGATCGAGATCGCCGCGCTGACCCAGGCCTTCCGCGCCGACACCGAGCGGCGCGGCTTCTGCGCCCTCGGTTCGGTCAAGACCAACATCGGCCACCTCGACGCAGCCGCCGGCGTGGCCGGCCTCATCAAGACCGCGCAGGCGCTGCGCCACCGCGTGCTGCCCGCGAGCCTGCATTTCCGCGCGCCCAATCCGCGGATCGACTTCGCGAACAGCCCGTTCTACGTCAACACGGTGTCGAAGCCCTGGCCCGAAGGCCCGGTGCCGCGCCGCGGGGGCGTGAGCTCGTTCGGCATCGGCGGCACCAACGTGCACGTGGTGCTCGAGGAAGCGCCCCCCGTTCGCGCCGAAAGGAACGCGGGCGGCTGGCAGGTGCTGCCGCTGTCGGCGCAGGCGCCCGCCGCGCTGCGGGAGGCCGCGGCGCTGCTGGCCGACCACCTCGAGGCGCATCCCGAGGCATCGCTGGCCGATGTCGCGCAGACCCTGCAGAACGGCCGCCGTGCCTTCGCGCAGCGCGCCGCGGTGGTGGCGGGCGACACCGCCTTCGCGCTGCAGTCGCTGCGCGCGGCCGCGGACGATCTCGATGCGCCGCAGCGCGCGCCCGAGACGGCGCCCGAGGTCGTCTTCCTGTTCCCGGGCGGCGGCACGCAGCACGCCAACATGGGCCTCGCGCTGTACCGCGACCATTCGGTGTTCCGCGAGGAGGTCGACCGCTGCTGCGCGCTGCTCGAGAACATCCTCGGCGAGGACCTGCGCGCGCTGCTGTACCCCGCGCCGGAGGCGGAGGCGGAGGCCGACGCGCGGCTCGCGCGCATCGAGTACACGCAGCCGCTGCTGTTCGTCGCCGAGTACGCGATGGCGCGGCTGTGGATGGCGCGCGGCGTGCGGCCCGCGCTGATGCTGGGCCACAGCCTCGGCGAGTACGTCGCGGCCTGCCTCGCGGGCGTGTTCCGGCTCGAGGACGCGCTGCGCATCGTGGCCGAGCGCGGCCGCCTGATGCAGTCGATGCAGCCCGGCGCCATGACCGCCATCGCGCTGTCCGAAGCCGAACTGCAGCCCTTCCTGGCCACCGGTTGCGACATCGCCGCCATCAACGGCGAACAGCTGTGCGTGCTGGCCGGGCCGCTCGCGGCCATCGAGGCGGCCGAGGCGCGGATGAGCGCGCGCGGCCTGCTGCCGCGCCGGCTGCTGGTGTCGATCGCCTCGCATTCGGCGCTGACCGATCCGATCGTGGACGCGCTGCGGGAGGTGGTCGCGGGCGTGCCGCGCCAGGCACCGGGCATTCCCTTCCTCTCCAACGTCACCGGCCGGCCGATCACCGCGCAGGAAGCCGTCGATCCGGCCTACTGGGCCCGCCACCTGCGCGGCACGGTGCGCTTCGCCGACGGCCTCGCGCACCTGCTGGGCACGCCAGGCCGCGTGCTGCTCGAAGTGGGGCCGGGCGAAACGCTCAGCGGCCTCGCGCGCCAGCATCCGCTGGCGGCCTCGGCCGCCGGCATCGTGTCGAGCCAGGGTCACCCGCAGCAGCGGCTGCACAACGAACGCCACATGGCCGGCGCGATCGGCGCGCTGTGGTGCGCCGGCGTGCCGATCGACTGGCAGGCCTGCCATCCCGGCCGCGCCGCGCGCCGCGTGCCGCTGCCGACCTATGCGTTCCAGCGCCAGTCGTACTGGAAGGAGGCCGCGCCCGCCGATGCACCGGCCGCCGCCGCCAGCGGCCCGTTCCACGTGCCCGCATGGAAGCGCCTCGACCCGGCCGAGCCCGTGGCGGGCGCCGCGCCCGCCGACGGCTGCACGCTGGTGATCGGCAATGCCGACGACTTCCAGCGTGCCTTCGTCGAGCACCTGCGCCAGGCCTGGCCCGGCCACGCGGTCGTGCGCGTCGACCATGCGCAGGTCTTCGCCGAGCATGCGCCGCACCACTACGCGCTGCGCGCCGGCGAGCGCGCCGACCACGAGGCCGTGCTGCGCAAGGTGCGATCGGCCTTCGGGCCGGTCGCGCGCATCCATCACCTGGGTGGTATCGATGCCGACGCGCCCGTCGCTGCCGATGCGGCTGCCGAGACCGCGCTCGAGCGCGGCTTCTTCAGCCTGTTCGCGCTGGCGCAGGCGCTCGAGGCCGTCGCCGCGGGCGGCGAGCGTCGGCTGTCGCTGCAGGCGGTGCTCACCCAGTCCGAGGACGTCGCGGGCGATGAACTGCTGTGCCCCGAGAAGGCCACCGTCTTCAGCCTCTGCAAGGTGATCGGCCAGGAATACCCGCACATCGATGCGCGCGTGGCCGACGTGGTGCTGCCGGCCGCGGGCAGCGGCGCGCAGGCGCGGCTGTTCGCGCAGCTGGCGGCGGGCGCGCATGCGGGCACCGACGAGACGCGGATCGCGCTGCGCGGCCCGCACCGCTGGGTCCGCGGCTACGAGCCATTGCCGGCGGCATCGGGCACGCCGATCCAGCGCTTCCGCCAAGGCGGGGTCTACCTCGTCACCGGCGGCCTCGGCGGCGTGGGGCTCGCGGTCGCACGCCACCTGGCTGCCTCGTGGCAGGCGCGCCTCGTGCTGCTGGGCCGCTCGCCGGTGCCCGCGCGCGCCGAATGGGAAGGCCTGGCCGGCGACGACGCGCAGCCGCCGGCCCTGCGCGCGAAGCTGCGCCAGCTGCTCGAACTGGAAGCCCTGGGTTCCGAGGTGCTGGTGCTGTCGGCCGACGTGGCCGATGCCGCGCAGATGCGCGCGGTCGCCGCGCAGGCGCGCGAGCGCTTCGGCGCGGTGCATGGCGTGATCCACGCGGCCGGCCATGCCGACAGCGGCATGATCGGCCAGCGCACGCGCGCCCGCGTCGACGCGGTGTTCGCGCCCAAGCTGCGCGGCACGCGCTGCCTGCTCGAGGCGCTGCGCGGCGAGCCGCTCGACTTCGTGCTGCTGTGCTCGTCCATCTCCAGCATGGCCGGCGGCCTCGGCATGAGCGACTACGCCGCCGCGAACGCCTGCCTCGATGCGCTGGCGGCGCTGTGGCAGCGCAGCGCGCCGTACCCGGTGGTCTCGGTCAACTGGGACGCCTGGCGCGACCTCGGCATGGCCGCGGGCCGCGTGCTGCCCGAGGGCATCGGCATGGACGGCCCCGAGGGCGCGCGCGCGCTCGAGCGCATCGTCAACGGCCCGGCCTTCGCGCAGGTCGCGATCTCCACCACCGACCTCGCGCAGCGCCTGGGCCAGCTCGACAACGGCATGCTGGCGCTGGTCGAGACCGGCCCGGCGGTACGGAAGAAGCGCCGCAGCCATCCGCGGCCCGCGCTCTCCACCGCCTACGCCGCGCCCGACGGCGACCTCGAGCAGGGCCTCGCCGGCCTCTGGCAGGAGATGCTGGGCATCGCCGGCGTCGGCGTCGACGACAACCTGTTCGAGCTCGGCGGCGATTCGCTGCTCGCGATCCAGATCCTCGCGCGTGCCCGCAAGGCCTACGAGGTCGAACTGCATCCCGCCGCCTTCTTCAAGGCGCCCACCATCCGCGAACTCGCCGTGCTGGTCGAGACGCGGCTGATCGAAGAGATAGAGAACGCCGCCTAGCCCTGGCTCCCCCCGGGGCCCATGGCCCGCCCGCACCTGTTCGCCGAAGAAACCATGTCCAACATCCAAGACATCGCCGCGCGCCGCGCCAACCTCACCCCCGAACAGCGCGAACGGCTGAAGCAGCGGCTGCGCGGCGGCGCCGACAGCGGCCGCGCCGAACAGCCGATTCCGCGGCATGCCTCGGAGGACGGCCTGGCGCCGTTGTCCGCGGCGCAGCAGCGCCAGTGGTTCCTCTGGAAGCTCGATCCCGCGCGCACCGCCTATCACCTGAGCGGAGGCCTGCGGCTCGCCGGCGCGCTCGACGCCGATGCGCTGCGCGCCGGCCTGCAGGCGCTGGTCGAGCGGCACGAATCGCTGCGCACCGTGTTCGTCGAGAGCGCGCGCGACGATGGCGAGGCGATGCAGCGCGTGCTGGCCTCGCTCGAGATCGATCTGCGTTGCGAGGACCTGCGCGGTCTCGACGACGCGGCGCGCGATGCCGCGGTGCACGAGCGGGTCGAGGCGATCCGCACCGAGCCCTTCGACCTGGTGCGCGGGCCGCTGCTGCGCACGCGGCTGCTGCGCACCGGCGATGCCGACCACCGGCTGCTGGTGGTGATGCACCACATCGTGTCCGACGGCTGGTCGGTCCAGCTGATCCTCGACGAACTCGCGCTCGAATACGCGGCGCGGGTGCGCGGCGAGCAGCCCGCGCATGCGCCGCTGCCGGTGCGCTATGGCGACTACGCCGCCTGGCAGAACCGCTGGCTCGACGAGGGCGGCGACGAGGGCGAAGGGGGCCGCCAGCTCGCCTGGTGGCGCGCGCGCCTGGGCACCGACCAGCCGGCGACCGCGCTGCGGACCGACCGGCCGCGCCGCGCCGACGGCCGCTACCGCGCCGCGCACCACACGGTCACGCTGCCGGCGGACGTGGTGCAGTCGCTGCGCCAGCGCGCGCAGGCGCAGGGCGCGACCGTGTTCATGGCGCTGCTGGCGGGCTTCAATGCCCTGCTGTATCGCCATTGCGCGCAGTCCGAACTGCGCGTGGGCGTGCCGATCGCCAACCGCCATCGCCCCGAGACCGCCGGCATCGTCGGCTTCTTCGTCAACACGCAGGTGCTGCCCGCGCGAGTCGATCCACGCATGTCCTTCGACGAACTGCTGGCGCAGACGCGCGACGCGGCGATCGGCGCGCAGGCGCACCAGGACCTGCCCTTCGAGCGGCTGGTCGGCGCCCTGCGGCCGGAGCGCAGCCTCAGCGTGAACCCGCTGTTCCAGGTGATGTTCAACCATGTGCGGCGCGACCACCGTTCGCTGGCCGACTGGCCGGGCATCGCCGTCGAGCGGCTGGACTTCGAGGAAGAGGATGCGCAGTTCGAGCTGACGCTGCAGACCCTCGAGTTCGAGGACGGCCGCATCGACGCCACGCTGCTGCATGCGGTGGAGCTGTTCGATGCCGCGTCGATCGCGCGCATGGCGACGCACTACGTCGCCTTGCTGCGCGCGCTCGCGCAGACGCCGCAGCTGGCGATCGGCGAGGTGCCGATGCTCGGCGAGCCGGAGCGCGCGCTGCTTGCCGCCTGGAGCGAGAACCCGAGCGCGCACGGTGATGGGCGAGCGGTGCACGCGCTGATCGAGGCGCACGCGCGGGCCGAGCCCGCTGCGCCGGCGCTGGCCTTCGACGAGCAGGTGCTCGGCCGCAGGGAGCTGAACGCGCGCGCGAACCGGCTGGCGCACCGCCTGATCGCGCTGGGCGTGAAGCCCGAGACGCGCGTGGGCCTGCTGGCGCAGCGCTCGGTGGAGATGATGGTGGGCATCCTCGCGGTGCTCAAGGCCGGCGGCGCCTATGTGCCGCTGGATCCGGAGTACCCGGCGGAACGCCTGGGCTACATGATCGAGGACAGCGGCATCGCGCTGCTGCTGGTGCAGGGCGGCCTGCGCGCGCCGGCCTCGGTGGCCTCGATGGCTGAGGGCCCGCGGGTGCTGGACCTCGACACCGTGGATGTCTCGGGCGAGCGCGCGACCGACCCCGAGGTGGCGGTGCACGGCGAGCAGCTGGCGTACGTGATCTACACCTCGGGCTCGACGGGGCGGCCCAAGGGCGCGGCGGTGCGCCACGCGGCGCTGTCCAGCTGCATGGCGTGGATGCAGGCGAACTACGGGCTGACGGCGGCGGACACGGTGCTGCACAAGGCGCCATTCGGCTTCGACGTGTCGGTGTGGGAGATGTTCTGGCCGCTGACTACCGGCGTGAAGCTGGTGATCGCGAACCCCGGGGACCACCGGGACCCGGAGCGGCTGGTGCGGCTGATCCAGCGCCACCAGGTGACGACGCTGAACTTCGTGCCCTCGATGCTGCAGGCCTTCCTCGGGCACGAGGGGATCGAGCGGAGCACGCGGCTGCGCTACATCATCTGCGGCGGGGAGGCGATGCCGGCGGCGACGCAGTCGGAGGCGCTGCGCAGGCTGAAGGGCGCGTCGCTGCAGAACCTGTACGGGCCGACGGAGACGACGATCCACGTGACGCAGTGGACGTGCCGCGACGATGGAAGCAGCCAGGTGCCGATAGGCCGTCCGATCAGCGAGACGAGCGCGTGGGTGCTGGATGGGCAGCTGGAGCCGGTGGCGCTGGGCGTGGCGGGGGAGCTGTACATCGGCGGAGGCCTGCTGGCGCGCGGCTACCTGGGGCGTCCCGGGCTGACGGCGGAGCGCTTCGTGGCGGCGGCCGATGGCCGGCGGCTGTACCGCACGGGGGACCTGGTGCGCTGGAACTCGGAAGGGCAGCTGGACTACCTGGGTCGCATCGACCACCAGGTGAAGGTGCGCGGGCTTCGCATCGAGCTCGGGGAGATCGAGGCGCAGCTGCTGGCGCAGGCGGAGGTGCGCGAGGCGGTGGTGGTGGCCAAGGAGGGCGCGGGCGGGACGAGGCTGGTGGGCTATGTGAGCGCGCAGGCGGGGCAGGTGCTGGACGTGGCGCGCATGCGCGAGCGGCTGGGGGCGGTGCTGCCGGACTACATGGTGCCGGGGGCGCTGGTGGTGCTGGAGGGGTTGCCGCTGAATGCGAACGGGAAGGTGGACCGCAAGGCGCTGCCGGAGGCGGAGTTCGCGAGCGAGCGGGCGTACGAGGCGCCCGAGGGGGAGGTGGAGCAGGCGCTGGCGGATATCTGGGCGGAGGTGCTGGGCGTGCAGCGCGTGGGACGCAACGACAACTTCTTCGAGCTCGGCGGCGATTCGATCCTGAGCCTCAAGGTCGTGGCCCGCGCCCATCGCGCCGGCCTGCGCGCGAGTCCACGCCAGATGCTCGCGCACCAGCTGCTGTCGGAGCTCGCGCATGCCGTCGGGGCTGCCGCGCAGCCATCGGCGCATGAGGCGCCGGCGATCACCGCGCTGCCCGCCGCGCGGCGTGGCGGCCGGCTCGCGCTGTCGCACGCACAGCTGCGCCAATGGTTCCTGTGGCAGATCGATCCGCGCGGCACCGCTTACCACATCAGCGGCGCGCTGCGGCTCGACGGCAGGCTGGATGCCGAGGCCGTGCGCGATGCGCTGCATGCGATCGTGCAGCGCCACGAATCGCTGCGCACCGTGTTCCGCGCCGACGCGCAGGGCCTGGCCGAGCAATGGATCCTCGATCCGGGCCCGCTCGATTTCGCGCTGGTCGACCTGCGCGACGTGGCCGGCCGCGAGGCGCGCGAGGCGCGCGCGAGACAGGAGGCGCGCGCGCTGAGCGACACGCCCTTCGACCTCGGCGAAGGCCCGCTGCTGCGCGTGCGCCTCGTGCGCATCGAGGCCGAGTCGCACCTGCTCGTGGTGGTGATGCACCACATCGTGTCGGACGGCTGGTCGATGCAGATCGTGGTCGACGAGTTCGTCGAGCGCTATCGCGCCCGCGTGCTCGGCCAGCCGCTCGCGCTGCCGGCCCTGGCGCTGCAGTACGCCGACTATGCCGCCTGGCAGCGCGGCTGGCTCGAGGCCGGCGAGCGCGAGCGCCAGCTCGCCTACTGGACCGCGCAGCTCGGCGGCGCGCAGCCGGTGCTGCAGGTGCCCACCGACCGCGCGCGCCGCGCGGACGGCCGCTATGTCGCCGTGCGCCACGACTTCGCGCTGCCCGCGGAACTCGTGGCGGCGCTGCGGCGGCGCGCGCAGGGCGAGGGCGCCACGCTGTTCATGGCGCTGCTCGCGGGCTTCCAGGTGCTGCTGCACCGCATCACCGGCGAGCGCGACATCCGGCTCGGCGTGCCGGTCGCGAACCGGCACCGGCCCGAGATCGAGAGCGTGATCGGCTTCTTCGTCAACACGCAGGTGCAGCGCAATCCGATCGACGAGCGCGCGAGCCTGCTGCAGGCGCTGCGCCAGGCGCGCGACGCGGCGCTGGGCGCGCAGGCGCACCAGGACCTGCCGTTCGAGCAGCTGGTGGAGGCGCTGCAGCCCGAGCGCAGCCTGGGCACCAGCCCGCTGTTCCAGGTGCTGTTCAACCACCAGCGCGCCGATTTCCGCGCGCTCCAGGGGCTGCCCGGCCTCATGCTCGGCGACTACGAACTCGAGGCACAGGCCGCGCAGTTCGAGCTGGCGCTGGACACCTCCGAGGACATGAACGGCCAGGTGCGTGCCAGCCTGCGCTATGCGTCGGAGCTGTTCGATGCCTCGACCATCGAGCGCATGGCGGGCCACTACCTCGCGGTGCTCGATGCGCTCGCGAATGCGCCGTCGCAGGCCGTCGGCGCCGTGGCGCTGATGGGCGAGGCCGAGCGCGCGCAGCTGTCCGCCTGGGGCGCGCCGCGCGGCCGTTTCGCGGGCGAGGCGACGCTGCACGAGCGCATCGCGCGCCAGGCGTCGGCGCGCCCCGACGCGCAGGCGGTGGTCTTCGGCGAGCACCACCTGAGCTA
>NZ_JAHUTH010000041.1:0-72680 GCF_025376855.1 Variovorax endophyticus | reverse complement strand
GCACGACCTGGGCGTGATCGCCAACAGCGTGCAGCGCATGCTCGTGATGTATGGCGGCAGCGTGGTCGAGAGCGGGCCGACGCGCGCGCTCTTCGCGAACCGGGCGCATCCGTACACCAAGGGGCTGTTCGCGGCGCGGCCGGTGATCGGCGCGCCGAAGGGGCAGCGGCTGGCGACCATCCGGGGCAGCGTGCCCGAGCTCGTGGACCTGCCTCCTGGCTGTCCGTTCGCGGGGCGCTGCAGCTACACGGTCGATGCCTGCCAGTCGACGCGCCCGCCCGCGGTGATGCTGCCTGACGACCATGCGGTGCGCTGCATCCGACTCGACGAGATCGAAGCGGAGGCCGTGGCATGAGCACGACCACCACCAACACACCGCTGCTGCAAGTCACCGACCTCGTTCGCCACTACGCGCTGCCGCGCGAGAAGCTGCTGGGCCCGCCGCCCACCGTCAAGGCCCTCAATGGCGTGAGCTTCGAGGTGCAGGCCGGGCGCAGCGTGGGGATCGTCGGGGAGTCCGGGTCGGGCAAGTCGACCATCGCACGGCTCGTCATGGCTCTGGACAAGCCCACCTCGGGCAGCGTGAAGCTCGAAGGGCGCGAGTTGCATGCCCTCTCAAGAGACGAACTGCGCACCGCTCGGCGCGACTTCCAGATGGTCTTCCAGGACCCCTACGGTTCCCTCGACCCGCGCCAGACCGTCGCGCGCATCGTGGCCGAGCCGCTCGAAGCGTTGGCCCAGGTCTCGAAGAAGGAGCAGCGCGAGCGCGCCGCCGAGTCCCTCGCCGCCGTGGGCCTGCGCCCCACCGACCTCGACAAGTACCCGCACGAGTTCTCGGGCGGCCAGCGCCAGCGCATCGCGATCGCGCGCGCCCTGATCACCCGCCCCAAGCTCATCGTCGCCGACGAGCCGGTGAGCGCCCTGGACGTCTCCGTGCAGGCCCAGGTGCTCAACCTCATGCAGGACCTGCAGCAGCAGTTCGGCATCAGCTACCTGCTCATCAGCCATGACCTGGCCGTCGTCAACCACCTGTGCGACGAAGTGTGCGTGGTCTTCAAGGGGCAGATCGTCGAGCGCGGCACGCCGCAGGAGCTCTTCGCCAACGCCCAGCATCCGTACACGCGAACGCTGCTCGGCGCGGTGCTGCAGGCACCGGCCCACTGATTTTTTTCTGTTGTCTTTTCCAGGAGCTATCGAAGTATGTTGAAGCGTCGCACCCTCATGACGTCCGCCATGGCCGCGGCCATCCCGGGCGTCTTCCTGCCGCAGGCGCGCGCGCAGGCCGGCAAGAACACGCTGACCATCGGCATGCCGCTCGAACCGCCGGGCCTGGATCCGACCACCGGCGCGGCCTCGGCCATCGCCGAGATCACGCAGTACAACATCTTCGAGACGCTGACCAAGGTCAATGCCGACGGCTCGGTGACCCCGATGCTCGCCGAGAGCTGGACCTCCTCGCCCGACATGAAGACCTTCGTCTTCAAGCTCAAGCGCGGCGTCAAGTTCCAGAACGGCGAGCCCTTCAACGCGGCGGTGGTGAAGTTCTCCTTCGACCGCGCGGGCAACGCCAAGAGCACCAACAAGGACAAGCGCTTCTTCAGCGAGATCGGCACCGTGGTGCTCGACGAGCACACGGTGGGCGTGAACAGCACGCTGCCCAATCCCGACCTGCCCTTCATGCTGGGCCAGTCCACCGCCTGCCTGGTCGAGCCCAAGAGCGCCGACACCAATGCCACGCAGCCCGTGGGCACCGGCCCCTACAAGCTCGGCGGCTGGCAGCGCGGCGCCTCGTGCACGCTGGTCAAGTCCACCTCCTACCGCGATCCGGCTCAAGCCAAGATCGAACGCTTCGTGTTCCGCTTCATGTCGGACACCGCGGCCCAGACCGCCGCGCTGCTGTCGGGCGACATCGACATCTTCCCGCGCGCGGGCACGCGCTCGGTGAGCCAGTTCAAGGGCAACAACCGCTTCCAGGTGATCGAAGTCGGCACGCGCGGCAAGGTGATCCTCACCATCAACAACCGCAAGAAGCCGCTCGACGACGTGCGCGTGCGCCGCGCGATCCTGGCGGCGATCGACCGCAACGCGATCGTGCAGGGCGCGGCCGACGGCTTCGGCAAGCCCATCGGCAGCCACTACGCGCTGGGCGCGCCCGGCTTCGTCGACACCACCGCGATGAATCCCTTCGACGTCGAGAAGGCGAAGAAGCTCCTGGCCGAGGCCGGCGTGAAGACGCCGCTCGAGCTGCGCCTGCAGCTGCCGCCGCCGTCGTATGCGCGCCAGGGCGGCGAGGTGATCGCCGCGCAGCTCGCGCAGATCGGCATCAACGTGAAGATCCAGAACGTGGAATGGGCCCAGTGGCTCAGCGGCACCTTCGGCGGCGCGCACGACTTCGACCTCACGATGGTCGCGCACGTCGAGCCCTTCGACCTCGTGAAGTACACCGAGACCGACTACTACTGGGGCTACGACTCGAAGAAGTTCCGCGACCTCTACGTCGCAATCCAGAACGAGGAGAACAAGAAGCGCCGCGCCGACCTGCTGGGCGACGCGCAGAAGATGCTGGCGACCGACGCGGTCAACGGCTTCCTCTACCAGGCCGTGTTCCCGACCATCGCGCGCAAGGAAGTCAAGGGCCTGTGGCCCAGCATGCCGATCGTGGTGAACGACCTCGCGGCCATCTCGTGGAGCTGATGCGATGACGACGAAGAACCTGTACGACCTGAGCGCGGCCGAACTCGGCGCCGCCTATGCCCGCCGCGAACTCTCGCCGGTGGAGGTGGCGCGCTCGGTCAATGCGCGCATCGAGGCGCTCGAGCCCAAGCTCTGCGCCACCTGGCTGTTCCGCCCCGAGCTCGCGCTCGAGCAGGCGCGCGCCTCCGAGGCGCGCTGGCAGGCCGGCACGCAGCGCGGCGCGCTGGACGGCGTGCCCGTGACCATCAAGGACAACCTCGCGACCGCGGGCGACCCGATGCCGCTGGGCACCGCCGCCTATCCGCTGGTGCCGATGGCGCAGGACTCGCCGCCCGCCGCGCGCCTCAAGGAAGACGGCACGGTGCTCGTGGCCAAGACCACCATGCCCGACGTGGGCATGCTGTCCTCGGGCCTGTCGACCTTCCACCATCTGTCGCGCAATCCCTGGGACCTGTCGCGCACGCCCGGCGGCTCGAGCGCCGGCGCCGGCTCGGCGGCCGCGGCCGGCTACGGCCCGCTGCACGTGGGCACCGATATCGGCGGCTCGCTGCGCCTGCCCGCGAGCTGGTGCGGCATCTACTCGCTCAAGCCCAGCTTCGGCCGCATTCCGCTGAGCACGCCCTACATGGGCCGCTGCGCCGGCCCGATGACGCGCACCGTGGAGGACTCGGCGCTGATGATGGCCTCGATGGCCCAGCCCGACGCGCGCGACTACTCCGAGCTGCCGCCCGGCGCGATCGACTGGGCCGCCTTCGCGGTCGAGCCCGATTTCATCAAGGGCAAGCGCGTGGGCCTGTTGATGGAAGCGGGCTGCGGCCTGCCGCTCGATCCGCAGATCGCCGAGGCGGTGCGCCGCGCCGCGAAGCGCATCGAGGACGCGGGCGCGCACGTCGAGCCGATGCAGCCCTTCATGACGCCGAAGATGCTGCAGGGCATGGACCACTTCTGGCGCATGCGCTCGCTGAGCGACCTGCGCACGATGAGCGCCGAGCAGCGCGCGAAGATGCTGCCCTACATCCTGACCTGGGCCGAGAGCGCGGCCGGGTTCTCGGGCGAGCACATCTACGAGGCCTACAGCCAGTTCATCGCCACGCGCGCCGCGGCGGTGGCCGCCACGGTGGGCTTCGACTTCGTGATCTCGCCGGTGTCGCCCAACATGCCCGCGCCCGCGGAGCATGCCTCGCCCACCAACGACCCGCTGCGCTCGCTCGAGCACATCGGCTTCACCGTGCCCTACAACATGTCGGAGCAGCCGGCGGCCTCGATCAACTGCGGCTACTCCGCCGAGGGCCTGCCGATCGGCCTGCAGATCATCGGCCGGCGCTTCGACGACCTCGGCGTGCTGCAGTTCAGCCGCGCCTTCGAGCAGATCCGCGAGCCGCAGAAGCCCTGGCCCGAACTCGGCTGAAGCGCTTGTCCGACACTGGGCGGCGCGCGAGCCTCTCGCGCACCGCCCCCGATTTTTCGCGGCGCCCCGCCGGCGCCGCCCGCAAGGAGACACCCCCATGAACCCCACCCACTTCATCGACGGCCGGCGCGTGCCCTCGGAAGGCAACGCCACCATCGACGTGATCGACCCCAGCGACGGCGAGCGCTTCGGCCAGCTCGCGCGCGGCACCGCGGGCGACATCGATGCCGCCGTGAAGGCCGCGCGCCGCGCGGTCGGCGAGAACTTCGACGGCCCCTGGGGCGCACTGAGCGCGCTCGAGCGCGGCCGGCTGATGGCCAAGCTCGGCGCGGCCGTGCTCGCCCACCACGAGGAACTGGCCCAGCTCGAGGCGCGCGACACCGGCAAGGCGCTGCGCGTGGCGCGCAACGACGCCACCGCGCTCGCGCGCTACATGGAGTACTACGCCGGCGCCTGCGACAAGCTGCACGGCGACACCCTGCCCTACGAGCGCGGCTACACCGTGCTCACCGTGCGCGTGCCGCACGGCGTGACCGGCCACATCATTCCCTGGAACTACCCGATGCAGATCGCGGGCCGCAGCGTGGGCGCCGCGCTGGCCGCGGGCAACGCCTGCGTGGTCAAGCCGGCCGAGGACGCGAGCCTCTCGCTGCTGCGCCTGGCCGAGCTGGCGGCCGAGGTCGGCTTTCCGGCCGGCACGCTCAACGTGGTCACGGGCTACGGCAAGGAAGCCGGCGCGGCGCTGTGCGCGCACCCGGGCATCGACCACATCTCCTTCACCGGCTCCACCGTCACCGGCCGCAGCGTGGGCCTGGCGGCCGCCGAGCGCCACTGCCCCGTGACGCTGGAGCTGGGCGGCAAGTCGCCGCAGATCGTGTTCGCCGACGCCGACCTCGACGCGGCCGAGCCGGTGCTGGTCAACGCCATCATCCAGAACGCCGGCCAGACCTGCTCGGCGGGCAGCCGGGTGCTGGTCGAGCAGTCGATCTACGAAGAGGTGGTGCAGCGGCTCGCGAAGCGCTTCTCGGCCGTGCGCGCCGGCCCGCCGGCCGACGACCTCGACATGGGCCCGCTGATCAACGAGAAGCAGTTCCGCCAGGTGCGCGACATGGTCGCCACCGCCGAGGCCCAGGGCCTGAAGGTGGCCGCGCGCGGCAGCGTGGCGCCCAGTGCATCGGCCCAGGGCTTCTACCAGGAGGCCGTGCTGTTCCGCGACGTGCCCGGCGACAGCGACATCGCGCAGCGCGAGATCTTCGGCCCGGTGCTGGCGCTCACGCCCTTCGCCGACGAGGCGGAGGCCGTGCGCCTGGCCAACGGCACCGACTTCGGCCTGGTGGCCGGCATCTGGACGCGCGACGGCGCGCGCCAGCTGCGCATGGCGCACAAGATGCACTGCGGCCAGGTCTTCATCAACAATTACGGCGCGGCCGGCGGCGTGGAACTGCCCTTCGGCGGCGTGAAGTCATCGGGCTTCGGCCGCGAGAAGGGCTTCGAGGCCCTGCTCGGCTTCACCACCCTCAAGACCATCGCGATCAAGCACGGATAAGCAAGGCGGAAACGAACCATGGCATTGAACGAACAAGAGAAGGCGGCCGCTCCCAAGCGCCGCGTGGGCCTCGTGGGCGTGGGCCTGATGGGCAGCGGCATCGCGCAGAACATCGTGGGCCACGGCCATGCGCTCACGGTGCTCGAGCACCCGGGCAACCAGCCGATCGACGCCCTGCTCGCGGCCGGCGCGACCTCCACGCCCGACGTGGCGAAGCTCGCGGCCGAGGTCGACGTGCTGATCCTCTGCGTGACCGGCACCCCGCAGGTCGAGGCCGTGATGCTCGGCGAGAAGGGCGCGCTCTCCGCCCTGCGCCCCGGCACCGTGGTGGTCGACTGCTCGACCGCGGTGCCCGAATCCACCTCGCGCGTGGCACGCGCCGTCGAGACCAGGGGTGGCCATTTCCTCGACGCCCCGATGACCCGCACCGCGAAGGAAGCGGCCGAGGGCCGGCTCAACCTGCTGGTGGGCGGCGACGCCGAGGTGCTGGCCTCCTGTCTGCCGCTCTTGCGCGCCTTCGCCGAGAACGTCACGCACGTGGGCGGCATCGGCGCCGGCCATGCGATGAAGCTGCTGCACAACTTCGTCTCGCTGGGCACCGTGGCGCTGCTGTGCGAGGCCGCGGCCTGCGCCGAGCGCGCGGGCGTCAAGCCCGATGTCTTCGTCGACGTGCTCGCCAAGGGCGGCGGCAACGGCGTCGCGCTCGAGCGCGTCAAGCCCAAGCTCCTGACCGGCAGCACCGATTCGCTCAAGTTCTCGATGGCCAACGCCAAGAAGGACCTGGGCTACTACAACGACATGGCCGAGCAGTCCGCGGCCGCGCACGGCATCGCGCAGGCGGTCGACGCGCTGCTCACGCGCGGCGTCGACACCTTCGGCGGCGACCGCATGGTGCTGGACCTGGTCGAGGCGCTCAAGCGCTGAGCACCCGCGCGGGAACGCCCTCGCGCGGGCGTTTCCTGCGCAGATCCGCGCGACGCCCGCATGACCGCCGGGCCCCGCGCAACCCCATACCCGTTTTTCGAAGTCGCTGAAGCGACAAGGCAAGTTCGGGCAAACCTCAGTCGACGCGGCCACACCGCGCTTCCACAATCCCCCGCTGGACCCGACGACACCGACCTCCAGAGCCGGTGCGCGGGTGAATGCCGTTGCGGCAACTGCGAGGATCGACGTGGAACTGTTCTTTCAGCAACTGCTCAACGGCCTGACCGTGGGCGGCGTCTACAGCCTGGTGGCCCTGGGCCTCACGCTGGTCTACGGCATCCTGCACGTGCCGAACTTCGCGCACGGCGCCTTCTACATGGCCGGGGCCTTCGCGGGCTACTACCTGATGGCCCGGCTGGGCCTCAACTACTGGCTCGCGATGGCCGGCGCGGCGGTGGTGGTCGCGGTGATCGCGATGCTGGCCGAGCGGCTGGTGTTCCATCCGCTGCGCAACGCGCCCGAGCTGCACGACATGATCGCCGCCATCGGCATCCTGCTGTTCATCGAGGCCGGCGCGCAGGCCATCTTCGGCGCCGACTTCCACCGCATGCCCACGCCCTACGGCCAGATCGTCGAGGTGTTCGGGCTCACGGCGCCGCTGCAGCGCCTCCTGATCATCGCGGGCGCTTTCGGGTTGATGGTGCTGCTGCACCTGTTCCTCAACCACACGGTGCTGGGCTCGACCATCATCGCGATGGCGCAGAACCGCGACGGCGCGGCGCTGGTGGGCATCGACGCCACGCGCGTCACGCTGCTGGTGTTCGCGATCTCGGGCGCGCTGGCGGCGGTGGCCGCGGTGCTCTATGCGCCGATCAACCTGGTCTACCCGAGCATGGGCAACCTGGTGATCACCAAGGCCTTCGTGATCATCATCCTCGGCGGCATGGGCAGCTTCCCGGGCGCCATCGTCGGGGGCTTGATCATCGGCATGGCCGAGAGCTTCGGCGGCTTCTACTTCTCGACCGACTACAAGGACATCATCGCCTTCGTGCTGCTGGTGGTGATCCTGTCGCTGCGCCCGCAGGGCCTGTTCACGCCGAAGGGAGCACGCTGATGGGATCGCTGCTGCAAGGCAAGGCCGGCTGGGCCGTGCTCGCGCTGATCGCGCTGGCCTTTCCGCTGTTCGCGCCCAACAACTACCTGATCTCGGTGGCGACGCAGGCCTTCATCATGGCCATCGCCGCGCTGGGCCTGAACCTGATCACCGGCTACACGGGCCAGTTCAACCTCGCGCACGGCGCCTTCATGGCCGTGGGCGCCTACACGGTGGGCATCCTCACGGTCGACCACCAGGTGCCGTTCTGGATCGCCTTCGCGCTCGCGGGCGTGGTGACCGGCGTGCTGGGCTTCTTCATCGGCATCCTGTCGCTGCGCCTGAAGGGCCACTACTTCTCGATCTTCACGCTGTGCGTGAGCTACATCATGTTCCTGCTGATCGAGAAGTGGGAGAGCCTCACGCACGGTCCGGTGGGCATCATGGGCATCCCCTCGCCCACCGGCATCGGGCCGCTGCAGTTCGGCACGCCGCTGTCGCAGTACTACCTGGTGCTGGCCTTCCTCGCGCTGGGCATCTGGGTCATGGCGCGCATCGTGCGCTCGCTGCTGGGCCGCAGCTTCATGGCGGTGCGCAACAGCGACGAGCTGGCCGAGGCGCTGGGCACCGACCTGATGCGCACCAAGACGCTGTCCTTCGTGCTGTCGGTGATCTACGCCGGCTTCGCGGGCGCGCTCTACGCGGGCCAGGTGCGCTTCCTCGGCCCCGACCTGGCGAGCGAGGCCGTGACCTTCGACCTCGTGATGTTCGTGCTGGTGGGCGGCATCGGCACCCTGCTCGGCCCGCTGGTCGGCACCTTCCTGGTCACCGGCCTCACGCAGAGCCTGCAGTTCCTGCAGGACTACCGCATGGTGGTGTTCGGCCCGGTGCTGATCGCGCTGATCATCTTCCTGCCCGACGGCATCGTCGGCACATGGCTCAAGCGCCGCGCGCGCAAGGCGGACGCGCGGCGGGCCGCGGCTTCCGCCGCCACCGTGCAGGAGGTGCGGCGCCATGCTTGAGATCGAGGGCCTCACCAAGCAGTTCTTCGGCCTGACCGCGGTCGACAGCGTGAGCACGCGCTTCGAGCGCGGCCAGATCAGCGCCATCATCGGCCCCAACGGCGCCGGCAAGACCACCTTCTTCAACCTGGTGGCGGGCACGCACAAGCCGAGCGCGGGCCGCATCGCCTTCGAGGGCCGCGACGTCACGGGCATGCGCCCCGACCACGTGGCGCGGCTGGGCATCGCGCGCACCTTCCAGACCACGCACCTGTTCGACAACGCCACCGTGCTCGACAACCTGATCGTGGGCCACCGGCTGCGCACGCACTCGGGCCTGTGGGACGTGCTGATCGGCAGCCGCCGCCTGCGCGAGGAAGAGAAGCTGTGCCGCGACAAGGCGCAGGAGGCGCTGGACTTCGTGGGCCTCTCGCACATCGCCCACCGCATCGCGGCCGACATCACGCAGGAGGAGCGCAAGCGCGTGGCCTTCGCGCTCGCGCTGGCGACCGACCCGCAGCTGCTGCTGCTCGACGAACCCGCGGGCGGCGTGAACCCCGAGGAGACCGTGGGCCTGGCGGCGCTGATCCGCAAGCTGGTGGCGCACGGCAAGACCGTGTGCCTGATCGAGCACAAGATGGACATGATCATGCAGCTGGCCGACAAGATCGTCGTGCTCAACAACGGCGCCAAGATCGCCGAGGGCACGCCCGCCGAGATCCGCCGCGATCCGCAGGTGATCGAGGCCTACCTGGGGACCGACCATGCTGCGGTTTGAGGGCGTCGACCTCCACTACGGGAGCTTCCGCGCGCTCAGCGGCGTGAGCCTGCATGCCGACCCGGGCGAGCTGGTGGTGCTGCTGGGCGCCAACGGCGCGGGCAAGACCTCGATCTTCATGGCCGCCAGCGGCATCCGCCGCCCGAGCGCGGGCCGCATCCGCCTGGGCGACGGCGACATCACGGGCCAGCGCCCGGCGCAGATCGTGGCCTCGGGCCTGGTGCACTGCCCCGAGGGCCGCAAGCTGTTCCCGATGATGACGGTGCGCAAGAACCTCACGCTGGGCGCCTACGTGCACCGCGGCGACAAGGCCGGCATCCAGCGCTCGCTCGACGAGGTGTTCTCGCTGTTCCCGATCCTCGCGGCCAAGCAGAACGATCCCGCGGGGTCGCTGTCGGGCGGCCAGCAGCAGATGGTGGCGATCGGCCGCGCGATGCTCGGGCGGCCCAGGGTTCTGCTGCTCGACGAGCCCTCGCTGGGCCTGGCGCCACTGATCGTGAAGCAGGTGTTCGAGGTGATCCAGCGCATCAACCAGCAGGGCACCACGGTGCTGCTGGCCGAGCAGAACGCCTACTCGGCGCTGGCCATCGCGCACCGCGCCTACGTCATCGAGCGCGGCCGCATCGCGCTCGAGGGCGATCGCGAATCGCTGCTGCACAACGAGGCGGTGCGCGCCGCCTACATCGGCGCCTGAGCCGCGCGCCGGTCCCCCGCTTTTTTCCTCGCCCCCCAACTACAGGAGACAACGCCATGACATCCACCACGCCCCTTCGCACCCGCCGCCGCCTTGCCGCGCTGCCCGTGGCCGCAGCGCTGGCCGCCGCCTTCGGTGCCGGCACCGCCTTCGCGCAGGACACGGTGAAGATCGGCTTCACGGGCCCGCTGAGCGGCGGCGCCGCGCTCTACGGCAAGAACGTGGTCAACGGCATGGAGATGGCGATCAAGGAAGTGAATGCCGCGGGCCTCGAGGTCGGCGGCAAGAAGTACAAGTTCGAGCTGGTCGCGCTCGACGACAAGTACTCGCCGGCCGATGCCGCCATCAACGCGCGCCGGCTGGTGCAGCAGCACCAGGCGCCGGCGGTGTTCGTGCCGCACTCGGGCGGCATCTACGCGATGCAGGCCTTCAACGAGCAGGAGAAGTTCATCGTGATGGCGTACTCGAGCACGCCGAAGATCACCGAGACCGGCAACAAGCTCACCATCCGCATCCCGCCGACCTTCAACTCCTACATCGAGCCCTTCACGCGCTACGAGATGAAGAAGTTCGGCAAGCGCGTCGGCATGCTGCCGGGCGACCACGAGTACGCGAAGAACTGGAGCCAGCTGTTCGGCCCGGCCTGGGAGAAGGCCGGCGGCACCATCGCCTCGAACAACCCCATGTCCTACAACCGCTCGGCCGACTTCTACAGCGGCGTGAGCCGCGTGCTGGCCGAGAAGCCCGACGTGCTGTTCGTCGGCGGCCCCTCGGAGCCCACCGCGCTGGTGGCCAAGCAGGCGCGCGAGCTCGGCTTCAAGGGCGGCTTCCTGGTGATGGACCAGGCCAAGTTCGACGAGATGGCCAAGGTCACGGGCGGCCTCGGCGCGCTCGAGGGCTCGATCGGCGTGCTGCCGGTGGCCTACGACGAGCGCGTGGGCCCGAAGAGTTTCGCCGAGGCCTACCGCAAGGCCTACGGCGCCGACAAGGACGCGACCACCGAGTCTTCCTACAACTACACGCTGGTGCACGCGCTGGCCGGCGCGATGAAGCTCGCGGGCACCACCAGCGACGCGGCGGCGATCCGCGCCAAGCTCGGCGATGCGCTCAAGGCGCTGCCCGAGAAGATCAATGCCGGCAGCTTCAAGGGCGTGGACAGCGTGGGCGGCACCATCGTCGACCCGCTGGTGGCCACGGTGGAAGGCGGCAAGATCAAGCCGGTGAACCTCAGCGACCTGATGAAGTGACGGGCGCGACGCTGCGCGCCAGCAGGTGGTCCACCAGCCGGCGCTGCGGAAAGCCCAGCGTCTCCTGCCGCGTGCAGATGTACATGCGGCGCGAGGCCCAGGCGTCGGTGAGGTTCAGGAAGCGCAGCCCCATCTCCTTGCGATAGGTGGCGGCCGCGCCCTCGGGCAGGATGCCCACGCCCATGCCGGCCTCGATCATCCGGCACACGGCCTCGAAGCTCTTGACCTGCACGCGCAGCCGCAGCACCTTGCGCGCCAGCGCGGCGGCGTCCTCGATGGTGCGCGCGATCGCGGAGTCGCTCTCGAGGCCGACGAAGTCGAAGTCGAGCAGCTGCTCGAACGAGACCTCGCGGCCGCGGTGCGGATGCCGCCGGTGCACCACGGCCACCAGCCGGTCCATGCGGTAGGGGATGAAGTTGAGGCTGGCGTCCGAGGTCTCGCCGGTGATCACGCCGACGTCGGCCTGGCGCTCGCGGATCGCCTGCACGATCCACACGCTGCGGTGCTCCTCCACGTCGACGCGGATCTCGGGATAGGCGCGCCGGAAGCTCGCCACGTCATCGGGCAGGAACTGCCCCATCGCCGAGGCATTGGCCTGCAGCCGCACGCGGCCGGTGGCGCCCTGCGCGTAGTCGGAGAGGTCGGCGCGCATGCGGTCGACGTCGCGCAGGATCAGCCGCGCATGTACCGCGAGCGATTCGCCCGCGCCCGTCACGGTCACGCCGCGCGAGCTGCGCTGGAACAGGGTCACGCCGAACTGGCTCTCGAGCATCGCGATGCGGCGGCTCGCGGCCGACAGCACCATGTGGCTCTCGGCGGCGGCCTTCGAGAGGCTGCCGCATTCGACGGCGCGCAGGAACAGCGCAAGGGAATCCAGGTCGGGTCTCATGGGGGCGGGGGTCGGTCGGCCACTATCATTGCACGCCGCCGCGCGCCCACTGCCGCGGCCGGCCCCTTCGACCGACAATCCTTGCCATGACCGACGCCACCGAACGCCCGCCCCTGCCCGACCGCCTCTCGACCGACGCGCGCAGCCCCTTCCACCTGCCCACGGCCTTCGAGCACGAGATCGGCATCCGCTTCAACGGCAAGGAACGCCTCGACGTCGAGGAGTACTGCATCAGCGAAGGCTGGATCAAGGTGCCGGCCGGCAAGACGGTGGACCGCAAGGGCCATCCGCTGCTGCTCAAGCTCAAGGGCACGGTCGAGGTCTACTACCGCTGACGCGGCAGTAGTTCTTCAGCGCCCCCAGCGCAACACCAGCGGATCGAGCCGCCGCGCGGTCTCGATCAGTCCCGCGCGCGTGTCGGGATGCAGCGCCGGCAGCGGATGCCGCGGCGCCTCGCAGGCGATGACGCCGCCCTCCTTCATCAGCGCCTTGCAGGCCAGCAGGCCGGCCTGGCGGTTCTCGTAGTTGATCAGCGGCAGCCACTGCTGGTAGCGCGCGAAGGCCTCCTCGCGCCGGCCCTCGCGGTGCGCCACCAGGATCGGGCGCAGGCCGTCGGGATAACCGCCGCCGGTCATCGAGCCGGTGGCGCCGGCATCGAGGTCGGGCATCAGCGTGATCGCCTCCTCGCCGTCCCACGGGCCCTCGACCGCGTCGCCGCCCAGGCGGATCAGCTCGCGCAGCTTGGCGGCCGCGCCCGCGGTCTCGATCTTGAAATAGGCCAGGTGCTCGATCTCGCGCGCCATGCGCGCGAGGAACGGCGCCGACAGCACGGTGCCGCTGGCCGGCGCGTCCTGCACCATGATCGGAATGCCCACGGCGTCCGACAGCCGCGCATAGAACGCGAAGATCTGCTCCTCGGGCACGCGGAAGGTGGCGCCGTGATAAGGCGGCATCACCATCAGCATCGCGGCGCCCATGTCCTGCGCGCGGCGGCTGCGCTCGGCGCACACCCGGGTGCTGTAGTGGGTGGTGGTCACGATCACCGGCACGCGGCCCTTCACGTGCTCGAGCACGGTGCGCGTGAGCACCTCGCGCTCCTCGTCCGACAGCACGAACTGCTCGGAGAAGTTGGCCAGGATGCACAGGCCGTCGGAGCCGGCGTCGATCATGAAGTCGACGCAGCGCTTCTGGCTCTCGAGGTCGAGCGCGCCCTGTTCGTCGAAGGTGGTGGGCACCACCGGGAAGATGCCGCGGTATCGGGGGGTCATGGTGTGTCGAAGAGGTCGGTTGTTCATTGCGCTACGGCCGAAGACGGGAGCGGACTTCCGGACGCAGAGGACGCGAAGACTTCGCGAAGGACGCAAAAGGAAGACAAGAAAAATTTTGAATTTCTCTTTCGCGCCCTTTGCGGAATCTTCGCGTCCTCTGCGTCCGGCTGTTGGTGTTTCATTTCAGTGCGAATGGCGCGGCACGGCCGCCCCACGGCAACCGACCAGGAAATCGAAGTCGCAGCCCTCGTCGGCCTGCAGCACGTGGTTCACGTAGAGCTTCTGGTAGCCGCCGCCGCGCGTGCTCATGGGCTGCGCGTCGGAGGGCCCGAGCGCGGCCAGCCGCGCGGCCAGTTCCTCGTCGCCGATGTCCAGGTGCAGCCGGCCGGCATCGCAGTCGAGCTCGATCCAGTCGCCGTCGCGCACCGCCGCCAGCGGGCCGCCGTCGGCCGCCTCGGGCGCGACGTGCAGCACCACGGTGCCGTAGGCGGTGCCGCTCATGCGCGCGTCGGAGATGCGCACCATGTCCTTGATGCCCTGGCGCAGCAGCTTGGGCGGCAGGCCCATGTTGCCGACCTCGGCCATGCCGGGGTAGCCCTTGGGGCCGCAGTTCTTCAGCACGAGGACGGAGCTGGCGTCGACCTCGAGCGATTCGTCGACGATGCGCTCCTTGTAGTGCTCGAGGTTCTCGAACACCACCGCGCGGCCGCGATGCTTGAGCAGCTCGGGCGTGGCCGCCGAGGGCTTGAGCACGGCGCCGCGCGGCGCGAGGTTGCCGCGCAGGATGCGGATGCCGCCGTCGGCGATCAGGGGCTTGTCGAGCGGGCGGATCACTTCGTCGTCGAGGCTGGGCGCGTCGCGCACGTTGTCCCACAGCGAGCGGCCGTTGACGGTGAGCGCGCCCGGGTGCGGCAGCAGGCCGTTCTCGCCGAGGCGGCGCAGCACCGCGGGCAGGCCGCCCGCGTAATAGAACTCCTCCATCAGGAAGCGGCCCGAGGGCATCAGGTCGACGATGGTCGGCGTGTGGCTGCCGATGCGGGTCCAGTCCTCGAGCTCGAGTTCGACGCCGATGCGCCCCGCGATCGCCTTCAGGTGGATCACGGCATTGGTCGATCCGCCGATGGCGGCATTGACGCGGATGGCATTCTCGAAGGCCTCGCGCGTGAGCACCTTCGAGAGCGTCAGGCCCTCCTTCGCCATCTCGACCGCGCGCATGCCCGACATCTGCGCCAGCACGTAGCGCCGCGCGTCGACCGCGGGAATGGCCGCGTTGTGCGGCAGCGAGGTGCCCAGCGCCTCGGCCATGCAGGCCATGGTGGAGGCCGTGCCCATGGTGTTGCAGGTGCCGGCCGAGCGCGACATGCCGCCTTCGGCCGAGAGGAACTGGTGCAGGTCGATCTCGCCGGCCTTGAGCGATTCGTGCAGCTGCCACACGGCCGTGCCCGAGCCGATGTTGCGGCCATCGAGCTTGCCGTTGAGCATCGGCCCGCCGGTGACCACGATGGCCGGGATGTCGCAGCTCGCGGCGCCCATCAGCAGCGCGGGCGTGGTCTTGTCGCAGCCGGTCAGCAGCACCACGGCATCGACCGGGTTGCCGCGGATGGCTTCCTCGACGTCCATGCTCGCGAGGTTGCGCGTGAGCATGGCGGTGGGCCGCAGGTTCGATTCGCCGTTGGAGAACACCGGGAACTCGACCGGGAAACCGCCGGCCTCCGAGATGCCGCGCTTGACGTGCTCGGCGATCTTGCGGAAGTGGGCGTTGCAGGGCGTGAGTTCCGACCAGGTGTTGCAGATGCCGACGATCGGCCGGCCATCGAACTCGTGGTCGGGGATGCCCTGGTTCTTCATCCAGCTGCGGTACATGAAGCCGTTCTTGTCGGCCGTGCCGAACCATTCGGCGGAGCGCAATTTCTTCTGGGTCATGGGGAGGTCGATCAGCGGCGCGGGGCGCGCGAGGTGAAGAAGCGTTGCAGCAGGCAGAACACGAACAGCAGCGCGCCGACGACGATGCGCGTCCACCACGAGCTCAGCGTGCCGTCGAAGGAGATCAGGGTCTGGATGATCCCGAGCATCAGCACGCCGAACAGCGTGCCGGCGACATAGCCCACGCCGCCCGTGAGCAGGGTGCCGCCGATGACCACCGCCGCAATGGCGTCGAGCTCGAGGCCCACGGCATGCAGGCCGTAGCCCGAGAGCATGTAGAAGGTGAAGATGACGCCGGCCAGCGCCGAGCAGAAGCCCGAGAGGGTGTAGACGCCGATCAGCGTGCGACGCACCGGCAGGCCCATCAGCATGGCCGAATGCTCGCTGCCGCCGATGGCATAGACGGCGCGGCCGAAGGGCGTGCAGTGGGCGACGAAGACCGCGGCGAGCAGCACGCCGACGGCGATCGCCGCGCTCAGCGAGATCGAGGCCTCGCCCCAGATCGGAATGCGGATCTGCGAGACCTCGGTGTAGAACTCGTTGGTGATGCTGATCGAGTCGATGCTGATCAGGTAGCACAGGCCGCGCGCGAGGAACATGCCGGCCAGCGTGACGATGAAGGGCTGCAGCCGGTAGCGCTCGATCAGCAGGCCCATGAAGGCGCCGAAGGCGGTGCCCATGGCGAGCACGAGCGGAATCACCACCGCCGGGCTCCAGCCGTGCTTCTCGACCAGCGCGGCCGACACCATGGTGGTGAGCGCGATCACCGAGCCCACCGAAAGATCGATGCCGCCCGAGAGGATCACGAAGGTCATGCCGACGGCGACGACGATCAGGAAGGCGTTGTCGATCAGCAGGTTGAGGAAGACCTGGGCCGAGAAGAAGCCGTCGTAGAACACCGAGCCCAGCGTGGCGACGAGCACGAACAGGGAGATGGTCGCGGCCAGCGGCAGGTACTTGGGATTGAGCCCGCTGCGCTCCTTCCCCCCTGTACGCACGGCGGAGGACTGTGGTGCCGCCTCGATCACGGCGCTCATGCCTTGGCTCCGTCATGCGCCGGCCGCTGCACCAGCGTCCGGATCTCCGCCCTGAACTCGGGCGACTGCAGCAGCATCACCGCGAACACCACGCCGGCCTTCACCACGAGGTTGATCTCGGGCGGCACGCCGAGCGAATAGATCGCATAGGTCAGGGTCTGGATGATCAGCGCGCCGATCACGCTGCCCACGAGGCTGAAGCGACCCCCGGTCAGCGCGGTGCCGCCGAGGGTCACGGCGAGGATCGCGTCGAGCTCGATCAGCTGGCCGGCGTTGTTGCCGTCCGCGCTCTTGACGTTGGAGCTGATCAGCAGGCCCGCCACGCCCGCGCAGGCACCGCAGAAGGCATAGGCCCCGACGATCAGCCGCCGCGCCTGCACGCCCACCACGCGCGCGGCCGTCGGATTGATGCCCACGGCCTGGATGAACAGGCCCAGCGCGGTGCGCGTGATGGCGAGATACAGCAGTACGAACACGGTGGCCACGATGAACAGCGAGAACGGCAGGCCCAGCAGGTAGCCGCTGCCGAGGAAGAAGAAGGGCTTGTAGTAGATGGTGATGATCTGGCCGTCGGCGATGAGCTGCGCGATGCCGCGACCGGCCACCATGAGGATCAGCGTGGCGATGATCGGCTGCATGCCGACCTTGGCGACCAGCAGGCCGTTCCACAGTCCGCACAGCAGCGCGATGCCGATGGCCGCCAGGATGGCCAGGCTCATGGGAAAGCGGCTCACGTCGCTGGCCACCGAGCCGCCGATCATCCAGGCCGCGAGCGCCGCCGCGATGGCCACGACGGCGCCGACCGAGATGTCGATGCCGCGGGTGGCGATCACCAGTGTCATGCCCAGCGACACCAGCACCAGGGGAGCGGCGCGGTTGAGGATGTCGATGAGGCTGCCGTAGAGATGGCCCTCTCGCCATTCGAGGTGGAGGAAGCTGGGGTTGAAGGCCGTGTTGACGGCCAGCAGGAGGAACAGCGTCACCAGGGGCCAGGTGAGGCGGTGGTGCATTGCTTCGTGCACTCGGCTTTTTGTCGTTGTCATCGGGGGGTTCTCTGCTGGAGGGCGGGGGCGCGTGCACAGGACAGCGGGTACTTCCCTCCGCGAATGTCCCCCGCCTTCGGCTCCTCCTTTATTTCGCTGCGGGAAGCACCCACTGCCCTGTGCACGAGGAGCGCAGTCGTTGTGCGGCCGGTTCCACGGCCGTGTCCAGGCGCGCGTCGACGGGGTACTCCCCGCAGCGAAATAAAGGAGGAGGCCGCAGGCCGGGGGACATTCGCGGAGGGGAGTACCCCGTCGGCGCGTGCCCGCCCCGAACAAGACATCGAACGAGCTTTCATGCCGCAGCAATCATGTCGTACACCTCGTCCTCCGTAGCCCCGCCCGGCAACTCCCCCACCTTCTTCCGATCACGCAGCACGACGATGCGATGCGCAACCCGCACCACCTCGCTCATCTCCGACGAGATGAAGATAACCGCCATCCCCGCGCGCGCGAGCCGCAGGATCTCTTCCATGATCTCCTGCTTGGCCGCCACGTCGATGCCGCGCGTGGGCTCGTCGAGGATCAGGATGCGCGGCTCGGTCGCGAGCCAGCGCGCGATCATGGCCTTCTGCTGGTTGCCGCCCGAGAGCAGGCCGATGGGGGTTTCGACACTCGCCGTCTTGATGCCCAGCGAGGCCACGAAGCGCTCGGCCATCGCCGTCTGCTCGGCATGCGAGAGGAACTTGCGCGTGCCCAGGCGTGCCTGCAGCGCGAGCGCGATGTTCTCGCGCACCGACAGCTCCGCCACGATGCCGTCGGTCTTGCGTTCCTCGGGGCACAGCGCCAGGCCCTCTCGGATCGCGTCGGCCGGGTTCGAGAAGCTCAGCGTGCGGCCCTCGATCTTCAGCACGCCGCGGTCGGGCGTCTCGAGCCCGAACAACAGCCGCGCCAGTTCCGTGCGGCCCGCGCCCAGCAGGCCCGCGATGCCGACCACCTCGCCGGCACGCACGCGCAGGTCGGTCGGCTGCAGCTGGCCGGCCTGTGCCAGTCCCTCGATCTGCAGCAGCGCGGGGGCCGCCTCGTCGAAGGCCGGCAGCGCCGCGGGACGCGCCGACTGCGCCGCCAGTTCGCGCCCGAGCATCGCCGCGATCAGCGCCTGCGGGCCCAGGTCCGCCGCCTTCCATTCGCCCACCCAGTGGCCGTTGCGCAGCACCGTGATGCGATCGGACACCGCATACATCTGGTTGAGGAAGTGCGTGACGAAGACGATCGCCATGCCTTCCGCGCGCAGCCGCCGCAGCACCTCGAACAGCTTCTCGACCTCGTCGTCGTCCAGGCTCGAGGTGGGCTCGTCGAGGATCAGCACCTTCGACGACACGCCGAGCGCGCGCGCGATCGCCACCATCTGCTGCACCGCCACCGAATAGCTCGACAGCAAGCGCGTCACGTCGATCTCGAGCCCGATGCGCGCGAGCAGTTCCTCCGCGCGGCGGTTCACCGCGCGCCAGTCGATGCGAAAGCCCTGCAGCGCGCCACGGCGCGGATAGCGACCCGCGAACACGTTCTCGGCCACCGACAGGTTCGGGCACAGGTTCACTTCCTGGTAGACCGTGCTGATGCCGAGCTTCTGCGCATCGAGCGGCGAGGCCGGATGGATCGCCTGCCCGTCGAGGAACATCTCGCCGCCGCTCGAGGGCAGCACGCCCGTCAGCACCTTGATCAGCGTCGACTTGCCCGCGCCGTTCTGCCCCATCAGCGCATGCACCTCGCCCGGGTACAGCTCGAGCTGCACGTCGTCGAGCACGGCGATGCCGCCGAACTGCTTGCGGATGCCGCGCAGCGCGAGCACGGGCAGGGGCGCGGAGGTCGCGGAGTCGGCCATGGCGCTACTTGTTCTTGTTGTAGACATCGATGAACACCGCCGCCAGCAGCACCAGCCCCTTGATCACCTGCTGGTAGTCGATGCCGATGCCGAGGATCGACATGCCGTTGTTCATCACGCCCATGATGAAGGCGCCGATCACCGCGCCCATCACCTTGCCCACGCCGCCCGAGGCCGAGGCGCCGCCGATGAAGCAGGCCGCGATCACGTCGAGCTCGAAGCCCAGGCCGGCCTTGGGCGTGGCGGTGTTGAGCCGGGCCGCGAACACCAGTCCCGCAAGCGCGGCCAGCGCGCCCATGTTCACGAAGGTCAGGAAGGCCAGGCGCTGCGTCTTCACGCCCGACAGCCGCGCCGCCTTCTCGTTGCCGCCCAGCGCATAGATGCGCCGGCCGATGGTGGTGCGGTTGGTGACGAAGTCGTAGGCCACGATCAGTACCGCCATCACGATCAGCACGTTGGGCAGGCCCTTGTAGGTGGCCAGCAGGTAGCTGAAGAACAGGATGATGGCCGCGAAGAACAGGTTCTTCACGAGGAAGAAGGCATAGGGCTCCTGCGCCATGCCGTGCGCCGCGAGCTTCGTACGGCCGCGCAGCTTGAAGAACACCAGCGCCGCGGCCGCCAGCGCGCCCACGACCAGCGAGGTGGTGCGCAGCGCCGCGCCGCCGATCGGGTCGGGGATGAAGCCCGAGCTCAGGCGCTGGAAGGCCTCGGGGAACGGCCCCACCGACTGGCCCGCGAGCAGTGCCAGCGTGAGCCCCTTGAACACCAGCATGCCCGCGAGCGTGACGATGAACGAGGGGATCTTGCGGAAGGCCACGAACCAGCCCTGCGCCGCGCCGATGAGCGCGCCCGCGAGGATGCTCACGATCGCGGTCGGCACGAAATGCCATTCGTACTCCACCATCAGCACCGCCGCCAGCGCGCCGATGAAGCCGCAGACCGAGCCCACCGACAGGTCGATGTGGCCGGCCACGATCACCAGCAGCATGCCCAGCGCCATGATCACCACGTAGCTGTTCTGCAGCAGCAGGTTCGTGAGGTTCAGCGGCCGCAGCAGGGTGCCGTCGGTCAGCACCTGGAACAGCACCATGATCGCGACCAGCGAGATCAGCATGCCGTATTCGCGCAGGTTGTTCTTGAGGAAGCCCGCGTGCAGGCCCCTGGGCTCGGCGGCCACGGCGGCGGTCGCCGCCTGTGCTTCAGGCTGCGACATGGACCGTGCTCCCCGCGCGCACGATGGCGTGCATGATGCGTTCCTGCGTGGCCTCGGCGGCCGTGAATTCGGCGACGAAGCGCCCCTCGTTCATCACGTAAATGCGGTCGCACATGCCGAGCAGCTCCGGCAGTTCGGAAGAGATCATGAGAATGCCTTTGCCCTCGCGCGCGAGCCGGTCGATGATGGTGTAGATCTCGTACTTGGCGCCCACGTCGATGCCGCGCGTGGGCTCGTCGAGGATCAGCAGCTCGGGCTGGGTGAAGAGCCACTTGCTCAGCACCACCTTCTGCTGGTTGCCGCCCGAGAGGTTGACCACGGGTTGCTCGATGCCCGCGCAGCGGATGTTGAGCGCCTTGCGGTACTCGTTCGCCACCTGGAACTCGCGGCCCGGGTCGATCACCAGGCCGTCGGCCACCGCGTCGAGGTTCGCGAGGCTCAAGTTCTTGCGGATCTCCTCCTCGAGCACCAGGCCCAGGCCCTTGCGGTCCTCGGTCACGTAGGCGATGCCGTGGTCGATGGCCTTGCGCACCGTGCTCACGTCGACCTCCTTGCCGTGGATCCGCACCTCGCCGCTGATGCGCTGGCCGTAGGAGCGGCCGAACACGCTCATCGCGAGCTCGGTGCGGCCCGCGCCCATCAGGCCCGCGATGCCGACGATCTCGCCCTGGCGCACGCGCAGGCTCACGCCGTGGATCTGCTCGCGGTCGGCATGCTGCGCATGGTGCACGCGCCAGTCGCGCAGCTCGAACACCGTCTCGCCGATCTTCGGCTCGCGCGGCGGATAGCGGTGCGCCATGTCGCGCCCCACCATGCCGCGCACGATGCGGTCCTCGCTGATCGCCTGGGCGCGGCAGTCCATGGTCTCGACCGTCGCGCCGTCGCGCAGCACCGTGATCGCATCGGCCACCTTGGCGATCTCGTTGAGCTTGTGCGAGATCAGGATCGAGGCGATGCCCTGGCGCTTGAGCTCGAGCAGCAGGCGCAGCAGCGCGTCGCTGTCGGTCTCGTTGAGGCTCGCGGTGGGCTCGTCGAGGATCAGCAGGCGCACCTCCTTCGCGAGCGCCTTCGCAATTTCAACCAGCTGCTGCTTGCCCACGCCGAGGTCGGTCACCAGCGTGGTCGGCGCTTCCTTCAGGCCGACCTTGGCGAGCAGCTCGCGCGTCCTCGCATAGGCAGCGAACCAGTCGATCACGCCGCCGCGCGCGATCTCGTTGCCGAGGAAGATGTTCTCGGCGATCGACAGCAGCGGCACCAGCGCGAGCTCCTGGTGGATGATGATGATGCCGAGCTTCTCGCTGTCGGCGATGCCCCGGAAGCGGCGCGGCTCGCCCTCGAACAGGATCTCGCCGTCGTACGAGTCGCAGGGATAGACGCCGCTGAGCACCTTCATCAGCGTGGACTTGCCGGCCCCGTTCTCGCCCACCACCGCGTGGATCTCGCCCGCGCGCACCGCGAGGTTGACGTTGCACAGCGCCTTCACGCCCGGGAAGGTCTTGGTGATCCCGCGCATCTCGAGGATCGTGCCGCCGCCGTGCGCGTCGCGCTCGTTCACTTGACCTGGCTTTCCTTGTAGTAGCCGCTGTCGACCAGCACCTGCTTCCAGTTGCTGCCGTCGACGCTGACCGGCTTGAGCAGGTACGAGGGCACGACCTTGACGCCGTTGTTGTAGGTCTTGGTGTCGTTGACCTCGGGCGTCTTGCCCGAGAGCATGGCGTCGACCATCGCCACCGTGACCTTGGCGAGCTCGCGCGTGTCCTTGAACACGGTCGAGCTCTGCTCCTTGCGCAGGATCGACTTCACCGAGGGAATCTCGGCGTCCTGCCCCGACACCACCGGCATCGGCTGCGAGCCCGAGCCGTAGCCCACGCCCTTGAGCGAGGACAGGATGCCGATCGACAGTCCGTCGTAGGGCGAGAGCACCGCGTCGACGCGCTCCTTGGTGTAGAAGGCCGACAGCAGGTTGTCCATGCGCGCCTGCGCCACCGCGCCGTCCCAGCGCAGGGTGCCGACCTTGTCCATGCCCATCTGCTTGCTGCGCACCACCAGCTTGCCGCTCTTGATGTAGGGGTCGAGCACCGACATCGCGCCGTTGTAGAAGAAGAAGGCGTTGTTGTCGTCGGGCGAGCCGCCGAACAGCTCGATGTTGAACGGTCCCTTGCCGGCCTTGAGGTCGAGCGCCTTCTCGATCGACTGCGCCTGCAGCACGCCGACCTGGAAGTTGTCGAAGGTGGCGTAGTAGTCGACGTTCTTCGAGCCCTTGATGAGCCGGTCGTAGGCGATCACCTTCACGCCCTTGTCGGCAGCCTTCTGCAGCACGTCGGACAGCGTGGTGCCGTCGATGGCCGCGATCACCAGCACCTTCGAGCCCTTGGTCACCATGTTCTCGACCTGCGCGAGCTGGTTCGGGATGTCGTCGTCGGCGTACTGCAGGTCGGTCTTGTACCCCTTCTCCTTGAAGTACTTGACCATGTTGGCGCCATCGGCGATCCAGCGCGCCGAGGACTTGGTGGGCATCGAGATCGCGATCAGGCCCTTGTCCTGCGCCCGGGCCAGCGGCGCGACGCCGGCGGCGGCGAGCGCGAGGCCCGCCACGGCCGCCTTGAGGAAGTTGCGCTTCATGGTCGTCCTCAGTACTTGCGGTTCGGGAATTCCTTGGCGGCCACTTCCATCGGGAAGATGCCCTCCTCGGTCACGATGCGCTTGGGCAGCGTCTTGCCGGCCTTGATGTCCTTCACCGCCTGCATCAGCTGCGGGCCCAGCAGCGGGCTGCATTCGACCGAGACGTTGAGCTTGCCGGCGATCATGGCCTCGAAGGCGCCCTTCACGCCGTCGATGGAGATGATCACGATGTCCTTCGCGGGCTTGAGGCCGGCCTCCTCGATGGCCTGGATCGCGCCGATCGCCATGTCGTCGTTGTGCGCGTAGAGCACGTTGATCTTCTTGCCCTCGGCCTTGAGGAAGGCTTCCATCACCTCCTTGCCCTTGGCGCGCGTGAAGTCGCCGGTCTGCGAGCGCACGATCTTGAACTTCGGGTCGGCCTTGATGATTTCCTCGAAGCCCTTCTTGCGGTCGATGGCGGGCGCCGAGCCCACCGTGCCCTGCAGCTCGACGATGTTGACCTCGCCCTTCTGGTCCTTCATCTTCTCGACCAGCCAGCGGCCGGCCTTGCGGCCCTCCTCGACGAAGTCCGAGCCCATGAAGGTCACGTAGAGCGTGTCGTCCTTGCTGTTGACGGAGCGGTCGGTCAGCACCACCGGGATCTTCGCGGCCTTGGCCTCGCGCAGCACCGTGTCCCAGCCCGACTCGACCACGGGCGAGAAGGCGATCACGTCGACCTTCTGCGCGATGTACGAACGGATCGCCTTGATCTGGTTCTCCTGCTTCTGCTGCGCGTCGGAGAACTTGAGCTCGATGCCCGCCTCCTTGGCCGAGGCCTTGATCGACTCGGTGTTGGCGGTGCGCCATTCGCTTTCGGCGCCGACCTGCGCGAAGCCCAGCACGAGCTTCTTCTGCGCGAGGACGGAAGCCGGCAGCAGACCGCCGAGGGCGGCGGCGGCGAGCGCGGCGTTGAGGGTGCGGCGGTTCATGGTCATGGGTCGTCTCCTGTTGTGGATGGGGGGCTGCTTGTCGGAAACCTTAGGGGGACCTGGGTGCGGGTCAGGCCAGCATGTAGCCGGTCTTGACCTGCGTGTAGAACTCGGCGGCCTGGCGTCCCTGCTCGCGCGGGCCGTAGCCCGAGCCCTTGCGGCCGCCGAAGGGCACGTGGAAGTCCACGCCCGCGGTCGGCAGGTTGACCATGGTCATGCCGACCTCGGCATGGCGCCTGAAATGCATCGCGTGCTTCAGCGAGTTGGTGCAGATGCCGGCGCACAGGCCGAACGGCGTGTCGTTGCACAGCGCGAGCGCATGCTCGTAGTCGGTGGCGCGCAGCACGCAGGCCAGCGGGCCGAAGATCTCCTCGCGCGCGATGCGGTGGCCGGGCTCGGCCAGGAACAGCGCCGGGCTCATGTAGTGACCGGTGGTGGCGCGCTCCAGCGCTTCGCCGCCCCAGACATGCTCGGCGCCCTCGGCGCGCGCGATGTCGACCCAGGCGAGATGCCCCGCGAGCCGTTCGGCGTCGGCCACCGGGCCGATCTCCACGCCGCGCTCGAGCGCATGGCCCACGCGCAGCGCCTTGAGCCGCTCGCGCAGCCGCGCCACGAAGGCATCGTGCACCGAGGCCTCGACGATCAGCCGGCTCGAGGCCGTGCAGCGCTGGCCGGCCGAGAAGTAGGCGCCCTGCACCGCGCAGTCGACCGCGCGCTCGAGGTCGGCGTCGGCCAGCACCACCAGCGCGTTCTTGCCGCCCATCTCGAGCTGCACCCGGGCCCGGCGCGCGGTGGCGCCGCGCAGCACGCGCTCGCCGACGGCGGCCGAGCCGGTGAAGCTCAGCGCGTCGACGTGCGGGCTGTCGACCAGCGCCTGGCCGACCTCGCGGCCGCTGCCCATCACGAGGTTGAACACGCCCGCGGGCAGCGCGGCGCGGCTGATGATCTCGGCCAGCGCCCAGCCGCAGGCCGGCACCCGCTCGGCCGGCTTGAACACCACGCTGTTGCCATGCGCGAGCGCGGGCGCGATCTTCCAGGCCGGCACCGCGAAAGGCGCGTTCCAGGGCGCGATCAGGCCGACCACGCCGAGCGGCTCGCGCGTGACGTCGACCTGCACGCCCGCGCGCGCCGAGGCGAGGCTCTCGCCGCCGCCGGCGCCCGCGCCGCCACGGAAGGCCTCGCCCGCGAAGAACTTGAACACCTGGCCCGCGCGCGCCACCTCGGCCACGGCCTCGGGCAGCACCTTGCCCTCCTCGCGCGCCAGCAGCAGGCCCAGCTCGTCCTTGCGCGCCAGCAGCTCGGCGCCGATGCGGTCGAGCACGTCGGCGCGGCGCTGCGGCGTGCTGTGGCTCCAGTGGGGGAAGGCGTCGGAGGCGGCGCGGATCGCCGCGTCGGTCTGGCGGCGGTCGGCCCGTGCGTACTCGGCCACCACTTCGCTGGTGTCCGAGGGATTGGTGCTCACACCGGTGGTCGCGCTGGTTTCCCAGCGGCCGTTGATGTACTGCCGCACGTTCTGATGGATCTCGCCGTGGAACACCGTGGCGCCGACCTTGTCTCTGTTGTTGTGGGGGGTGGGCGGCAGTCTAGGAATGAAACGGATATCGATCCAATCATTTTTTCGACAAAATGAATATCGATCGAGACATTCTGGAAAACCCGGGCGAACCGAGGTTCTCAGCCTTCATGACGAACTACACCCATTGGTTTATCCGCGCGCGGCTCAAGACGCGCCAGCTGCTGCTGCTGGTGGCACTGGCCGAGGAAGGCAACATCCACCGCGCCGCGCAGGTGCTCAACATGACGCAGCCGGCGGCCTCCAAGCTGCTCAAGGACCTGGAGGACGTGCTCGAGGTGCCGCTGTTCGAGCGGCTGCCGCGCGGCATGCGGCCGACCTGGTACGGCGAGACCATGATCCGCCACGCGCGGGTGGCGCTCGCGAGCCTGAACCAGGCGCACGACGAGCTCACCGCGCTCAAGGCCGGCCGCTTCGGCCAGGTGAGCGTGGGCGCGATCACCGCGCCCGGCCTCACGCTGCTGCCGCCCGCGGTGGCGATGGTCAAGCGCGAGCAGCCCCAGCTGCGGATCTCGCTCGAGATCGAGACCAGCCCGGTGCTGATCGAGCGGCTCGAGCAGGGCAAGCTCGACATCCTGGTGGCGCGGCTGTTCGCCGAGCACGACAAGTCGCAGCTGCGCTACGAGGCGCTGACCGAGGAGCCGGTGTGCGCGCTGGTGCGCCCCGGCCATCCGCTGCTGGGCGTGAGCGGCCTCACGCTGCGCGACGTGGTCGGCGAGGGCTGGATCGTGCCGCCGGCCGGCAGCGTGCTGCGGCATCGCTTCGAGCTGATGTTCCAGGAGGAGGGGCTGCAGCCGCCGATCAACACCATCGAAAGCTCGGCGCTGCTGTTCATCACGCGCATGCTGCAGCAGAGCGACATGGTGGCGGTGCTGGCGACCGACGTGGCGCGCTACTACGCCGCGCACGGCATCGTGTCGCTGCTGCCGCTGGACATGCCCTGCCACATGGACGCCTTCGGCATCATCACGCGCACCGACCGGCTGCTGTCGCCGGCGGCCAAGGTGATGATGAAGGCGCTGAAGACGGCGAGCCTGGGCGTCTACGGGCGCAAGCTCGAGATCGACTGAATTCGGGGGCGGGCAGCCGGACGCGAAGAACGCGAAGGTTTCGCGAAGTACGCAAAAGAGACCTCAAAAAATTTGGTATTCCTTTCGCGCTCTTCGCGAAACCTTCGCGTCCTCTGCGTCCGGCTGTTCGGCTGTCTCTCTCAGGTCCACCCGGCATCCACGGTGAACTCCTGCGCCGTGCACATCCGCGCATCGTCCGAGGCCAGGAACAGCACCATGCGCGCGATGTCCTCGGGCATCAGCCTGTCGGGCAGGCACTGGTTGCGCTTCAGGGCCTGCTCGCCCTCGGCGTCGAGCCACAGCGCGACCTGGCGCTCGGTCATCACCCAGCCGGGCGAGACGGTGTTGATGCGGATGCGGTCGCGGCCCAGTTCCACCGCGAGCCCGCGCGTGAGGCCGTTGACCGAGGACTTGGCGATCGCGTAGCAGGGGTAGCCCGAGCCCTTGGTCTGCCAGCCGGTGGAGCCGAGGTTGACGATCGAACCCGCGCCCAGGCGCTTCATGCCCGGCACCACCGACTGGATCGCGAACAGCGCGGGGCGCTCGTTGATCGCCATGCGGTTGTCGTAGTAGTCGGGCGTGACCGACTCGAGCGTGTGGCGGTCGTCGCTCGCGACGTTGTTGACCAGCACGGCGAAGTCGCCGAGTTCGGCCGCCGCATCGGCGATGGCGGCCTGCAGCGCGGCGATGTCGCGCACGTCGCAGGCACGCCACCAGGGCGCCACGTGGCCGGCCTGTGCGATGCGCTGCGCGAGTTCGGCGCTGGCGGCTTCGGCGATGTCGACGAAAGCCACCCTGGCGCCCTGCGCGGCGAAGGCCGACACGATGGCCGCGCCGATGCCGCTGCCGCCGCCCGTGACGAACACGGTGCGGCCCGAGAGGCTGGGGTGGATGGCAAGGGAGGAGGAAGCGGTCAAGGAGGTCTCCGGACGGGGTGGTCTTGATTCATTGCAAATTGAATATCAATACATGCCATTGTTTTTTATTTCAGTTATCAATATGCCTTGATACGATCCGCGGCGTCAAGAAGACCCGCCACGAGGCACCCAACCAAGAAGGCACGCATGACCGCCGCAGAGACAAGCCCCCTCCCCGCGCCGACGATCCTCGGCACGCCCGAATGCATCTGGGATGCCGGCGCCAACCTCGGCGAAGGCACGATGTGGTCGCCGCGCGAACAGGCGCTCTACTGGATCGACATCCTCACGCCGCGGCTGTTCCGCTTCCACCCCGCGAGCGGCGAGCGCCGGAGCTGGCGCTTCGCCGAGGAGATCACGGCCATCGCCGAGCGCGCCGCCGCCGCGGGCCTGGTGATCACGCTGCGCCGCGGCTTCGCCTTCTTCGATCCCGCGACGGCGCCCGAGGACGAGACCGCCTCGCCCGCCTACCTGCACCAGCCCGAGCCCGAGCGCGCGGGCAACCGCTTCAACGACGGCAAGTGCGACGCGCGCGGCCGCTTCTGGGGCGGCAGCATGGACTTCGACTGCAAGGCGCCCACCGGCGCGCTCTACCGCTTCGACGGCGACGGCCGCTGCGGCCGTCACGACGACGGCTTCGAGGTCACGAACGGCCCGACCTGGTCGGCCGATGGCCGCACTCTGTACTTCAACAACACGGTGCTCAACCATCTCTACGCCTACGACTTCGACATGGAGGCCGGCACGGTGTCGAACCGCCGCCTCTGGCACCGCTTCCCCGCCACCGACGGCCTGCCCGACGGCATGACCACCGACGCGGCCGGCCGGCTGTGGATCGCGCACTGGGACGGCGCCTGCGTGAGCTGCCACGATCCGGTGAGCGCGCGGGAACTCGCGCGCATCGCGCTGCCCGCGGGCAACGTCACCGACTGCGCCTTCGGCGGCCCCGACCTGCGCACGCTCTACATCTCGACCGCGCGCAACGGCCGCAGCGAGGCGCAGCTCGCCGCCGAGCCGCTGGCCGGCGGTTTGTTCGCGGTGCGCATCGACGGCCCTGGCGTAGCGGCGAACCTGTTCGCGGGCTGACCCGACCCCGTCGGCCCCACGGACACCGGGGATTGCCATGCCGGCGACGCGAAGTCGCCGGAGAATCCGTCGCTTCGCTCCGACGGCCATGCTGCATTTCTCGACCGACGACCTCCGCCCGCAGGACCGCTTCGACCATTGGTGCGAAGTCCGCGGCAAGCACCTGTTCGGCGTCACGATCGAGGTGCCGCGCGAACGGCGCACGGCCTTCGAAGGGCACTTCCTCTCCACGCCGGTCGGCGACGCGAGCATCTGCGCCAGCGTCTCCGAGCTGCGCGCCTCCTCCTACCGCGTGAGCCGCACGCGCGCCGACATCGCGCGCGTCGCGGGCCAGAGCCTGTGCATCGGCCTGCAGGTGCGCGGCCCGGGCTGGGTCGGCAGCGGCCGCGGCGAACCCCTGCTGGTGCGCGAGGGCGACCTCGTGGTCCACCATGCCGACCTGCCGTTCGAGGCCACGCCGATCCGCGGCGACGGCTTCGACTTCCGCTCGCTGCGCATACCGCTCGCGCCCGGCATGCTGCTGGGCGCGCGCGCCGACGACCTGTTCGCGGCACCGCTCACGCGCACGGCCGCCTTCGCGCGACCGCTGCTGGCGCTGTTCCGCGCGCTGACGACGCGACCCGGTGAACTCGCCAACGCCGGGGCCGAGGTGGTGCATGCCGTGCGGCTGACGCTGCTGGCGCGCGGCCGCCTCGCGCCGGGCTTGCCCGAGAGCCGTGCCGCGCTGCGCGCGGGCCTGCTGCACGCGGCGCGCGAGATCCTGCAGCGCGACCTGCGGCTGCCCGAACTCTCGCCCTCGGGCGTGGCACGCGAACTGGGCATCTCGCTGCGCCAGGTGCACGTGCTGTTCGAGCCCACCGGCCATTCGTTCGCGCGCACGCTGACGGCGCTGCGGCTCGCCGACGCCTCGCGGCAGCTGGCGGCGGCACCGGAACGCTCGGTCACCGACATCGCCTACCGCAGCGGCTTCGACAGCCTCGCGACCTTCTACCGCGCCTTCCGCGCCGCTTACGCCATGACGCCGCGCGACGCGCGGGCACGGGCCGGCGGCCACTGATCGTTTCGCCGCGGGGCGCCTGCGCGCAATGAGAAGACGCGGCGGCCGCGCTCGCCAATCATCGCGGCCATGTACCTGCATCCCCTCACGGCCGGCCTTCCGATGGCGGAACGGGAATGGCTGACCCGCCACAGCGAGCTGCGCTACTTCCGGCGCAACGAGACCGTGCTCGAGGCCGGCGAAGACACCGACCGCGTCTACTGCGTGGCGAGCGGACTGCTGCGCGTGGTGGCGCGCGGCCGCACGCCGGGCGCCGACTTCACGAGCGAGTTCATCCGCGCCGACGACTTCTTCCTCGATCTCGGGCTGCCGGAGGATCGCTACCGCTCGACGCAGGCGCTGGTCGCCGCATTGCCCTCGTCGGTGCACCTGGTGTCGGCGGCGGCGCTGCGCGAGCTGTGCGCGCGCCGGCCCGAGATCGCGCTGCGCCTGCTGGGCCTGGTCGCGAAGCGGCTGGCCCTGCTGCGCGGACGGCTGCGGCGCGTCTCCACGCTGTCCTCGGGCGCGCTGGTGGGCCACGTGCTGCACCAGCTCACGCAGCTGGCGCCGGCGCATGCGGGCGGCTTCGACAAGCGCATCTCGCAATCGATGATCGCCTCGTACTCGGGGCTGTCGCGCGAGGTGGTCAACAAGACCATGCGCGCCATGGAACAGCGCGGCCTGCTGCGGCGCGATGCGCGCGCCGTGCACGTGCCCGAGGATTTCGCGCTGACGGATTTCGGCACGGTGCCCGACGACCGGCTGTCGGCGGCCTGACAAGGTATGAATAAACCTACTGCGCGCCCCGATCTCGCACCTGCGGTCCTCACCGTACGTGAGTACGGCTGCGGTCCTCGGCGCGACCTCGGGGCGCTCGCTACGGTTTCTTCACACCTCGTGAGCCCGGCGCCGGGCTTCAGGCGATGCCGAAGCGGTGCTCGGTCACGCTGCGGAACACCTCGCCGGGCCGCAGCACCGTGGAGGGAAATTCCGGCCGGTTCGGCGAATCGGGGAAGTGCTGCGTCTCCAGGCACAGGCCGTCGCCCTGGCGAATCGCCGCGCCACCGCTGCCCAGCAGGCTGCCGTCGAGGAAGTTGCCCGAATAGAACTGCACGCCGGGCTCGGTGGTGTGCACCTCCATCGTGCGGCCCGAGGCTTCGTGCGCCAGCCGCGCGGCCAGCGCGAGGCCATCGCGTTCCTGCGCGCGGTCGAGCACCCAGTTGTGGTCGTAGCCGCGCGCGGCGAGCATCTGCGCATGGCCGTCGCGGATGCGCTCGCCGATGGGCATCGGCTGCCGGAAGTCGAAGGGCGTGCCCGCCACCTCGGCCAGCCCGGTCGGGATCAGCGTGGCATCGACCGGGCAGTAGCGGCTGGCCGGCAGCGTGAGCCGGTGCGCCATCGCGCTGCCCTCGCCCGCGAGGTTGAAGTAGTCGTGGTGGCTCAGGTTCAGCACGGTCGGCCGGTCGGTCTCGGCGCGGTAGCCGATGCGCCAGGTGTTGGCCGTGGTGCTCAGCTCGTAGCGCACGGCGAGCCGCAGCTCGCCCGGGTAGCCCTCGTCGCCATGCGCGCTGACATGGCGCAGCTCGATGCCGATGCGCCCGGGCTCGCCCGGCAGCGCGTAGATGCTCCAGAAGCGCTTGCCGAAACCCTGCGGCCCGCCGTGCAGCGAGTTCGGCCCGTCGTTGAGCGCGAGCTGGTGCGCCTGCCCGTCGAGCTCGAAGCGCCCGGCCGCGATGCGGTTGGCGAAGCGGCCGACGATGGTGCCCAGGTGCGGATGCGGCCCGAGGTAGGCCGCGAGGTCGGGCAGGCCCAGCACCACGTTGGCGGCGCGGCCCTGGCGATCGGGCACCAGCAGCGCGGTGACGATGCCGCCGAGGTTGATCGCCTGCAGCCGCAGGCCGAGGCCGTTGTCGAGCGTGTACTCGATGACGGGCCGGCCATCGGGCATGCGGCCGTAGCTGCGCTGGGAGATTCTCGGTTCGCTCATCGAATGACGTCTGGTGTGAATGGAGCGGCCCGGGCTCAGTGCTCCATGCCGCGCGGTTCCGGGTACATGGCTTCGCGCGCGCAGGCCGCGGCGGCGTTCGGCCCCGCGCGGTCCTTGAGGTCGTGGAAGTCGGGCGGCTCCGCGGCCGCGGTACGGATCTCCACGCGATGGCCGGCGCGCTGCAGCGCCTCGGCGAAGCGCTCCTGCAGCGCGAAGGGCGTGTTCTGGTCCTCGCGGTTGCCGATCAGCACGATGCGGCGCGCCGCATCGGGCACCACGCCGTCGACATGGTCGAGCGGGTCGTAGAAGCGCGTGCTGCCGGTGGTGTCGGTGCGCCCGTCGCGCGAACGCCCGAGCAGGCGCGCGCGCTCGAGCAGGCCGTAGGCGCCCGAGGTCAGCACCGCGCAGGCCACGCGCGTGCGGCCCAGCGTGAGCAGCGCGGCACCCGCGGTGGCACCGCCGCTGTGGCCGAGGATGACCAGGCGCTGGATCCGGTGGCGCTGCATCAGCGCGTCGAGCGCGGCATCGAGCGCATGGAACTCCACCGGCTGGCGGCGCTGGCGGTGGTTGCCCGAGGAACCGTAGGTGCCGGGCCGCGCGACGAAGATCCACGGCACGCCGGCGCGGTCGCGGTTCTTCTGCGCATCGGCCGTGCGCAGCGCCTCGGTGTTGCCCGAGATGCGCGCGGGCGGCTGGTCCATCACGGCATCGCGGTCGCCAGAGAACTGCACGATGGCGATGCGCGCGCCCTCGATGTCGCTGCTCGCGAAATAGCGGATGCAGGCCGGCCCCTCGACCGGCTGCACCCAGAGGAAGCCGAAGCGGCCCTCGGGGCAGTTCTCGCGCACCGCCGGCTGGTTCCAGTGCAGCACCTCGTCGCCGATGGCGCGGATCGCGGGCGGCCGGATCTCGGCGCGCTGCGCGCAGGCCGCCTGCACCAACGCCACGGCGAGCGCGCACAGCAGCATGGCGGTCGAACGCAGGTTCATAGCTTCTGCAGCAGCTCGGGGATGTCGCCGAAGTCGGAGCGGTCGCGGTCGCCCTTCACCAGCAGCAGGTCGCCGTCGCGCAGGAAGGCGCCGAGATAGCCGGCGGCCTCGGCCGCGCTCTCGAAGTGCGGACCCAGCATCGCGGCCGGCATCTCCTCGCGCAGCCAGCGCATCTCCTGGCCGTGCGTCACGACGTGCTCGATGCCCGAGGCCAGCAGCGGCGCCGCGAGGCTGCGGTGCATGGCCTCGGACTCGTGGTCGAGGTTGACGATGCGCCCGAGCATGGCGATGCGGCGCGCGACCGGCGTGGCACCATTCCCGCGTCCGTAGTCGCGCACGAACGCCATCGCATTGCGCATCGACATCACCTCGGCGTTCCAGCTGTCGTCGATCAGCGTGGCCTGCACGCCGTTGCCGGTGCGCAGCGCATGCACCTGCATCACCGAGGCCGGCAGCCGCACGCCGGGCATGCGCGCGCAGGCGGCCTCGGGATCGAAGCCCATCGCGACCAGCGCCGCGAACGAGAGCGTGGAGTTGCGCACCAGCCCTTCGCTCGCGACCGGGAACAGGTAGGAATGGGTGCGCCCGCGCAGCGCGATGCGCACGCGGCAGCCGTGGCCCTCGGGTTCGATGCCGAGCACGCGCACGTCGGCCTGCGGCCCCGGCCCCACCACCCAGACCGCGCCGGCGGTGCGCGCGGCCGCCTGCACCACCGGCAGCAGGCAGGGGATGTGGTCGGGCACGATCGCCACGCCGCCGGGCTCCAGGCCGAGGAAGATGCGCGACTTGTATTCGGCCGTCTGCTCGACGCTCACGGCCTGCCGGGTCTGCGACAGGCCGATCTCGGTGACGATCGCCACGTGCGGGCGCGCCATCAGCGAGATCGGGCCGCGGTCCATCCACAGCGAGCTCTGCGCCATCTCGAGGATGCAGACGTCGACGTCGGGCCCGAGGCTGGCCAGCATCGCCGGCACGCCGACGCGCGAGTTGTAGTTGTCGATGGTGGTGTGCACGCGCGCCTGCGCGGGCAGCAGGTCGCGCAGCATCGCGATGGTGGAGGACTTGCCCACGGTGCCGGTCACGCCGACCAGCAGGCCGCGGTAGCGCTCGCGCGCGGCGGCGCCCAGGCGCAGCAGGGCACGGATCGGGTCCTCCACCTGCAGCAGCGGGAAGTCGCTCGCGAGGCCCTCGACCGGGTGCTGCACGATCGCGCCCGCGAGCTGGTCCTGCAGCCCGGGCAGCAGCAGGTGGCGGTCCCAGTTGACGGTACTGCGCGGCCGGCTGTAGCGCTCGTGCGCGGCCAGCGTCTCGTAGTCGGAGGCGACGAACAGCGCCGGCGCCGGCAGCAGCTCCATGTGCTTGGGCCCGCGCACCACCGAGCGCGCGAGCCAGCCGGGCGGCGGCTCGACCAGCCACTGGCCGTGCGTGATGCGCTGCAGCGCCTCGGCGGTCCACACCGGCTCGGGCGTGGCCGACGCACCGGGACGCAGCGCGAACAGCACGGGCGCGGGCCGCTCGGGCAGCGGCAGCGCCACCTGCGAGGCACGCAGCCCGCACCACACGGGCAGGCGCCGCGCCGGCCATTCGGGCGCGGGCACGGTCTCCTCGCTCTCCTCGCCCAGGCGCGCGGGCCGGGCGCTGCCGACCACCCGCACCTCGAGCTGCAGCACGTCGCTGCGCAGCAGGCTGCTCGCGGGCGGGCGCAGTCCGTAGCGGTCGCGGTGGATGCGCCCCGGCTGCCAGCGGCTGGTGGGCCACATCCAGTCGCAGGGATCGTGGTCCATGCTCTCGCCCCAGGGCGGCATGTGGGTGCTGCGCATCGGCATGGCACGGAACTGGATGCGCAGGTCGTCGGCCACCGGTTCGACCGCGCGCCAGAACGACTCGACCCACAGCATGCGGCGGCCCGAGATCTGCGTCGGCGTGCAGCGGATGCCGAGCAGCTCGAGCGGGCCGAAGCGCATCGGCGCGATGTGGCGCGAATCGGGCGGCAGCACGTCGACCAGCCATTCGGGCCGCGGCGCGAGCATCGGCGCGACGCGCGCGAACACCTGCTCGGGCAGCGCGGGCGCGTCGGCGGCGAGCCGCGAGGCGCGCTCGGGCGGCGCCAGCGCGAGCGTGCAGCGGCCCTCGGGCTGTACCGTCATGGCGGTGCCCAGCGCCTCGCACTGGCGCGCGAAGCGCGCGGCCGCGCCGCGCGCGCGTTCGTTCGCGTACTGGCGCGAGCGGCCGAAGCCCACGCCGATCGGCGTGAAGACCAGCTGCTCGACGCCGCGCGGGCTCAGTGCGAGCGTGAACACGCCCGCGTCGACGAAGTCGTTGCGCACCGCCTCGAACAGCAGGTCGCCCGCGTCGTGCACGATCGGCCGGCCGCGGTAGACCTCGATGCCCTGCAGCACGTGCGCCGAGGTGCCGAGCACGGCATCGGCGTCCGCGTCGACGATCGCGTGGCCGACCGCGATCTCGGCCTCGGAGGGCTCGGTCTCGAGGTTGTCGCCCCAGTGCACCGCCACCAGCACCACGTCGGCCGACTCGCGCGCCTTCGCGATGCGCGGCGCGAGCAGCGCGGTCCAGGCCGCGGGCTCGTCGAGCGGCAGGTAGGCGGCGCCGGGCCTGTCGGGGCCGGCCGCGAACTGGGGCTGGGTGGCGTCGAGCGAGAACAGCGCCACGCGCACCTCGCCGGCCATCGCGAAGGCCGGGCGCAGCGCGGCCTCGAGGTCGCGCCCGGAACCGGCCCAGGCGATGCCCGCGGCGCGCAGGTGCCACTGCTGCTCCATCAGCGCGCCCGGACCGTAGTCGCCGCTGTGGTTGTTGGCGGTGGCGACGATGCCGACGCGCGCGGTGGTGAGCACGTCCAGCATCTCGGGCCGCGCGCGGAAGTAGTAGGAGCCGGCCTCGCCCTTGTCCACGCCCTGCTCGCCGGTGGTGGCGACCACGCATTCGAGGTTGACGATGCGCAGGTCGGCCTCGCGCAGCGCGGGGATGCCGCTGAGCATGCGGCGCGCGCCGCCGAGCTCGAGGCGCCGGTAGTGCAGGCGGCGGGCGAGGTTCACGTCGCCGCCGAAGGCGACGGTGCCGGTGCGCGTCGCGGGCGTGTCGGCCGGCGCCTGCGAGGCGGCCTGCGGCACGGACGGCGCGGCGATCTCGCCGCCCTCGCGCGCCTTCAGCATCCGGTGGTAGGCCACGTAGCCCGACAGGTAGTGCTCCACGTCGTCGATGCGCACGCGAAAGCTGTGGTGCTTGATGAAGAACGCGCCCGCGATGCGCTCGGGATGGCGGAAGAACATCGCGAGCTCGGGCCAGAAGTGGCCGTTCGCGAGGTAGCGCGCGCGGTGCTCGAGCGCGCGCTCGAACTTGTCGCGATCCAGGCCCTCGAGCAGGGGGCGCAGTTCGGGATCGGCCTCGATGCGCAGCACCATCTCGCGCGCGGCCATCATCAGCTCGAGCAGGGTCGGGAACGTGGTGACGCGTTCGAGCACGAAGTCGAGGTAGTCGGCCACGTTGCGCAGCCCGAACTCGTAGTAGCGCAGCGCGGGCCGGTGGCGCGTGAGCTCGTTGACGCAGTAGCCGAGCCAGTGGTCGTGCGCGCGCCAGTGCTCGGCGGCGATGAAGTGGTCGAAGGCCTTCTCGACCATCGCGAGCCAGCGCGGATCGCGCGTGAGGCCGTACAGCCGCATCAGGCCGAACGCGGCCTCGCCGTCGTAATAGATGACGCGGAAAGCCTCCTTCACCGCGAGGCTGGGCCGGTGCAGCACGTGCACGAAGCGGCCGCTCTCGGGGTCCTGCATGTGGCGGATGCCGAGCGCGAGCTGCTCGAGCAGCGGCAGGAAGCGGCGGTCGCCCGTGAGCTCGGTGTACTTGACGAAGGCCAGCAGGCAGACGGCGTTGCCGCCGAGCTTGATCTCGTGCGCCACGTCGACCAGGAAGGCCGCGCGGCTGCCGTCGGGCAGCACCGCGGGCCGGATCAGCGAGCCCGCGAGGAAGGCCAGCGAGCGGTCGATGGCCTCCTTCTGCGCGGCATCGCGCGTGAGCTCCCAGGCCTCGAGCAGCGCATAGGTCGAGCTCGCGTGGCGCAGCGTGTTGTAGGTCGGGATGGCGCGGTCGAAGCAGGGGAACCAGCCGTAGTGGAACTCGCCCGTGGGCTTGACCTGCGCCGCGAGATAGCGGCTGGCGTCCTCCACCATGCCGCGCACCCGCGCGGCGTTCCAGTCGTCGAGGCGGCGCAGGTTGGCCTCCTGCCCCTCGGGCACGATCGGCCAGGCCCCACCCGCATCGACGTAGACCGCGCGCGTGGTGAAGCACCACACGGGCGCGGCATCGTCGTCGGGAAAGTCGAGCTCCTTGCCGAAGCGGCGCCGGGTGTGCAGCCGCAGGTTGCCGGGATTGGGCAGGCAGTGGTCCACGCTGCCGTCGTAGAAGACCGCGCTGCCGTTGGCCTCGGGCGCGAGCAGCGCGAACTCGAAGCGGCTGTCGAAGGACACGCCCTGCTGGAAGTAGTTGCGCCGCGTCTTCGCGAGCAGTTCCTTGAACTCGCCCCAGTGCATCGGCAGCACGTGCTCGACCAGCTCCGCGCGCAGCCGCTGCGGCGGCCGCTCGCCGCGCTGCGCGGCATCGGCCAGCGCCTCGGCCGCTTCCTCCCAGGCCTGCGCGGCATCGGCGCCGCGGCCCGAGACCACGCGCGCGCGGCTGCCGCCCTCGCCGATCGCGAGGAAGACCACGCTGCCGGTGACCGGCGTGGCCGGCGGCAGCGCGGGCAGCACGCCCTCGGGACCCGCCAGTGCCTGCCTGGCGCGGTTCAGGAGTTCGGCGAGAGAAAGGGTCGGTTCGGGCATGCGAGAAAGGAGGAAGACCCCGCCAGCGGCAGGCCGCGCGCATCGTACCCGCGTGCCGGCGTTTCGCGCTGACCGGAGGCTGACAGGGGCCGCCTTGCCACAGGGGCGGATGGCCTCAGACGCCCCAGGCCTCGAACACCGCCTGCCGCACCACCTCGACCGCCGGCGCCCGCGCACCCGCGGCCGGTTCGATCCAGCACAGCCAGGTGTGGGCGCGCCAGCCGGGCCAGATCGCGAGCTCGCCGTGGCGCTCGCCCTGCTCGGCCTGGTCGAGCCGCATCAGCCCCGCGCCCATGCCGCTCGCGACCATGCTGCGCACCGCGCTCTCGCTGTCGGCGGTGCGGCCCTGGCGGTACTCGCGGCCGGCACCGGCGAACAGGCGGTCGAGGTGCGCGCGCAGCACGCAGGAGGGCGGCGTGCCGACCCAGGGCTGCTCGGTGAGCGTCTCGAGCGACAGGCCCGGATGGGCGTCGGCCATCGGCAGCGGGAGCACGACCACCAGGTCGACCGGCGCCAGCCGGTGCAGCGCCAGGCCTTCGCGCGAAGCCACGTCGCTCAGCGTGTAGGCACAGTCGAGCTCGCCGCGCTCGACCGCCGAGGCGGTCTCGTACGACAGGCCCTGGCGCAGTTGCAGCGTGACCTGCGGATGGCGCTCGGCCAGCTTCACGAGCACGTCGCCGAGCCGCAGCGAGACCGGATCGACCACGGTGCCGAAGCGCACCACGCCCTGCGCGGCGCCGCGCAGCTGCTCGGCGGCCGAGCGCATGCGCAGCGCCGAGGCCAGCGTGCGCTCGGCCTCCTCGAGCAGGCTCTGGCCCGCGGGCGTGGGCGTCATGCCGCGCGGCGTGCGCTCGAACAGGCGCACGCCGAGTTCGTCTTCGAGCGCCTTGAGCTGCGCGCTCACGGCGGGCGCGCTGGTGAACACGCGCTCGGCGGCGCGCGTGAGGCTGCCCTCGCGGGCGATGGCGACGAAGGTCTTCAGCTGGTAGAGCTCCATGGCGGCCGATTGTGAGCGCGCGGCGGCGCGCGGTCCCTTCGCTTTTTCGGAGGGCCCGCTCCAAAGAAGCGAATGGCATTCGCGCGGCCCCGCCCCGATCCTCGGACACATCGACTCCTTCATCGTCCGAAAGCCCCCCATGTCCCGATCCCAACGCCTGTACGGCATCGCCGCCCTGCTCTTCGCCACCTCCGGCTGGGGCTCCCTGTTCCTCGTCAGCAAGGGCGTGCTCCACCACGTCGAACCCGTGTGGTTCACGCTGATCCGCTACAGCCTGTCGGCGCTGCTGTTCGCGCTGCTGGTGCTGCCGCGCGGCGCCGCACCCTGGCGCAGGCTGCGCCGCCATGCGGGTGCGCTGGCGCTGCGCGGCGCGGCCGGCTTCGGGGTGTTCAGCGTGCTGCTGCTGATCGGCCTCGCGCACTCGGTGCCCTCGCACGGCGCGGTGATCATCGCCACCACGCCGATGACCACGCAGCTCGTGCGCTGGCTGCTCGACGGCGTGCGCCCCACGCGCGCCGCGCTGCTCGCCACCGCGCTGGCGCTCGCGGGCGTGGCGATCGTCTCGGGTCTCATCGGCGGTCATGGCGGCCACGGCGGCGCGGGCAACGCCACGCTGTTCGGCGACGCCATCGCCTTCGCCGGCACCTTGGGCTGGGTCTGGTACACGCGCGGCGCGGCGCGCTTTCCCGAACTCGACGCGGTCGAGTACAGCGCGCTCACGGTGCTGGCCGCGTGGCCGGTGCTGCTGGCGGCCGCGGTCGGTGCCGCGCTGCTCGGCTGGTCGGCGGCGCCCAGCCTCGAAGGGCTGCGGCTCTCGTGGCAGGCGCTGCTGTTCGTCGGCGTGGTGCCCTCGGCCGCCTCGGTGCTGGCCTTCAACCATGGCGTGCGCACGCTCGGCGCCGTCACCGGCACCGCCTTCCTCAACTTCGTGCCGGTGTCGGCGCTGCTGATGAGCGCGGCACTCGGCACCCTGCCCACGGCGAACGAACTGCTGGGCATGGCGATGGTGGTGGCTGCGCTCCTGATCCATACCGCCCTGAACCGCAAGGCCAACGCCCTGCCCGCGGCAAGGATCGCGCCGCCCCCGCAGAATCCCTGCACCTACCGCACCCCTGGAGCCACGACACCGTGAGCAGCGACACCCCCCGCCTCTTCGAGCCGATGCGCATCGGCCCGCTCTCGCTCGACAACCGCATCCTGATCGCGCCGATGTGCCAGTACTCGGCGAGCGAGGGCACGCCGGGCGACTGGCACCTGATCCATCTCGGCCATCTCGCGCTGTCGGGCGCGGGACTGCTGATCCTCGAGGCCACCGCGGTCGAGGCCGAGGGCCGCATCACGCCGGGCGACCTCGGTCTCTATTCGGACGCCAACGAGAAGGGCCTGGCACGCGTGCTCGCCGCCATGCGCGCCCATTCGTCGATGCCCGTGGCAATGCAGCTCGGCCACGCCGGGCGCAAGGCCTCGAGCCGCGCGCCCTGGGAAGGCGGCGCGCAGATCCGCCCCGGCGAGCCCGGCGGGTGGAAGGCCTTCGCGCCCTCGGCCGTGCCGCATGCGCCCGGCGAGGACGTGCCGCTCGCGCTCGACACCGAGGGCCTGGCGCGCGTGCGCGAGGCCTTCGTGGCCGCCGCCCGCCGTGCCGCGCGGCTCGGCATCGAGGGCATCGAGATCCATGCCGCGCACGGCTACCTGCTGCACCAGTTCCTGTCGCCGCTGGCCAACCACCGCGACGACGCCTATGGCGGCAGCCTCGAGAACCGGCTGCGCTTTCCGCTCGAGGTGTTCGACGCGGTGCGTGCCGTCTTCCCGGCCGAGCGGCCCGTGTGGGTGCGCGTGTCGGCGGTCGACTGGGTGGAAGGCGGCTGGGACCTCGAGGGCACCGTGGCCTTCGCCCGGGCACTCGAGGCGCGCGGCTGCGCGGCCATCCATGTCTCGAGCGGCGGCGTGTCGCCGAAGCAGGCGATCGCGCTGGGCGCGGGCTACCAGGTGCCGTTCGCCGAACGCGTGAAGGCCGAGGTCGGCATCCCGGTGATCGCGGTCGGCCTGATCACCGAGGCGCGGCAGGCCGAGGCCATCCTCGCCGAGGGCAGGGCCGACGCCATCTCGCTGGCGCGCGCGATCCTCTACGACCCGCGCTGGCCCTGGCACGCGGCCGCCGAACTCGGTGCGCAGGTGAAGGCCCCCGTGCAGTACTGGCGCTCGCAGCCGCGCGAGTTCAAGGACCTGTTCGAGAACGCGAAGTTCGGGGCGCGCTGAACGCCTTCAGCGCAGCGCCTCGAGCCAGAACAAGGTCTGCCGCACCTCGATCGCCTCGCCCGCCTGCTGCCGGCGATGCAATTGCGCGAGCGCATCGCGCGTGCCCTCGATCGTGAAGTCGGGGCAGACATAGGGCACGTTCTTCAGGTACCAGGCGAAGGCACCCACGTCGGCGAAGCGCAGCAGCTCGGCGCCCGCCTCCGCGCGCAGGATCTCGAAGCCCGCGCGCTCGAGCTGGCGCCGCGCGATGTCGAGCCGCCACTCGGGCGGCGGCTCGGCCGGTGCCAGGCCCGCGAGCCGGTGGTGGTCGGCATTGAAGTCCGAGGCCACCTGCTGCGTGAGGAAGTGGCCGCCGCGCGCGAGCACGCGCGCCACCTCGGCCGGCACGAAGGACTCGTGGCGGTTGACCACCAGGTGGAACTCGCCATCGGCGAAGGGCAGCGGCGCCTCGTCGTGCGCATCGTCATCGCCATCGCTTCGCGCGCCGTTGTCGAGCGCGCCCTCCACCGCCACCACCTCGATGCCCAGCGGCGCGAGCCGCTCGCGCGCCACCGCGACGTTGGGCGCCCAGCCCTCGGTGGCGACGGTGCGCGCGGGCCGCAGCGGCAGCCGGCCGAGCCACTCGCCGCCACCCGTGCCCATGTCGAGCAGGTCGGGCGACTGGCGCGCGCGGTGGACCACCGCCCGTTCGAAATCCCAGGGCACGGCGGTGGTCGCGATGCGGCCATCGCAGGACAGGTCCCAGCCGACCAGCGGCTTGCGCGCAGCCTCGGCCAGCAGTCGATCGAATTCGGTCATCGCGCCAGTCTGCCGCATGACGGCCTCAGGGCGCGAGCGTGCGATAGAAGTAGGTGGTGTCGCAGAAGCCGCCGCGCGGCAGCAGCGCATAGCCGGGGATGGTGCCGCTGCGCTGCCAGCCCGAGCGTTCGTAGAGCCGCTCGGCCTCGGGGCTCGAGGTGTCGAGCACCAGCAGCGTCTTGCCGCTGTCGCGCGCGGCCTGCTCGGCCGCCTGCATCAGCAGCGCGCCGAGCCCCTGGCGCCGAGCGCGCCGGTGCACCAGCATCTTCGCGAGGTCGGCGCGGTGCGGCTGGTTGTCGGGCTGGTCGAGCACGAGCTGCACCGTGCCGACGATGCCCCGCGCGTCCTCCGCCACCATCAGCGCGCGCTCTCCGCGCGCCACGCCGTCGGCCACCTTGCGCCAGAAGGCCAGCGCCTGCTCGAGCGACAGCGGATGCATGAAGCTCACCGAGGCATCGCCGTCGACGCAGTCGATCAGCAGCTCGGCCAGCGATTGCAGTTGCGCCGCGTCCACCGCCTGCAGGCGGCGCACCGGGTGGAGGCTGGTGGGGTTCATGGCGTTCTCACTTCCAGGCATCGGGATGGGGGCTCACGATCGCGACCGCGTAGCGGGCGTTCTCGCGCGTGGGATTGAAGTAGGCGACGGGCCGGTCGAGCACCATCGCGAGGCAGTCGCCGGCGTCGAGCCGGTGGCGCTCCTCGCCCATCGTGATCTCGATCGTTCCCTCGAGCATCCAGACCTGCTGGTGCACCTGCGACTCGCGCGCGCCCGATTCGTAGGCCACGCGCGCCTTGGGCGGGAACAGCACCTCGACGATCTGCAGCGGCGAGGCGATGCCGCCGGGCGAGACGTTGCGCCGCAGGTAGCCCGACGAGGGATCGCGCCATTGCGGCTGGTCGGCGCGGCGCGCGACCGGATCGGCGCGCGGGCGCGGCTCGTCGAACAGCGAGGCCAGCATGGTGCCGAGGCCGGTCGCGAGCTTCTCGAGCACCACCGCCGTGGGGCTGCTCTCGCCGCGCTCGATCAGCGAGATCATCGAGCGGCTGACCCCGCTCTGCGCGGCCAGCGCCTCGAGCGAGAGGCCGCGCGCGGCGCGCAGTTCGCGCACGCGGCGGGCGATGCGGTCGTTGAGGGGGACGAGCTCTTGTTCTTTCATGTTGGATTTATTTTCCAACATGATGGAATACTGGTCAACCCGGTGCGGCGGCCTCGCGCAGCGCCTTGTAGGCCGCCACCAGCTCATCGAGCGAGAACGCGCGATTGAGTCCGCTGGGATTGGGCAGGATCCAGGTCTCGATGCCGGCGAAGGGCTCGGGCTGGCGGCCCCAGGCGATCTGCCGGTGTCCCGTCATGCCCGCGTAGGCGGCCTTGCCGAGGAACGCGAGGCGGCGCGGGCCGCAGGCGGCGATCTTGCGGGTGAAGGCCTCGGTGGCGGCCGCGAACTCATGCGTCGCCAGCTGGCTCGCGCGCGCCGTCGGCCGGTCGACGGCCGTGGTCAGGCCGTAGCCGCTTTGCAGCAGCAGCGGCGCCTGGGCGGGTTGCAACAGCACCGGCGTGAAGCCTGCCAGGTGCAGCACGCGCCAGAAGCGGTTGCCCCTGCCTTCGAAGTGCAGGCCCGAGGCGGCCGCGCGCTGGCCCGGGTTGATGCCGCAGAAGACGATGGCGAGGCCGGGGGCCAGGAGGTCCCGCAGGCCTTGGGAAGCCATTCGGGCCGATCCCGCCCGCTCACTCCACCGTCACGCTCTTCGCCAGGTTGCGCGGCTTGTCCACGTCCGTCCCGCGCGCGCAGGCCGTGTGATAGGCCAGCAGCTGCAGCGGCACCACGTGCAGCAGCGGCGACAGCGCGCCGTAGTGCTCGGGCATGTGGATCACGTGCAGGCCTTCGCTGCTCTTGATCTTCGAGTCGCCGTCGGCCAGCACGTAGAGCACGCCGCCGCGCGCGCGCACTTCCTGCAGGTTGCTCTTGAGCTTCTCGAGCAGGGCGTCGTTGGGCGCCACGGCGACCACCGGCATCTCGCTGGTCACCAGCGCGAGCGGGCCGTGCTTGAGCTCGCCGGCGGCATAGGCCTCGGCGTGGATGTAGGTGATCTCCTTGAGCTTGAGCGCGCCCTCGAGCGCGATCGGGTAGTGCAGGCCGCGGCCCAGGAACAGCGCGTTGTCCTTGCGCGCGAAGTCCTCGGCCCAGTTGATGATCTGCGGCTCGAGCGCGAGCACCGACTGCAGCGCGACCGGAAGGTGGCGCATCTCCTTGAGGTAGCGCGCCTCGTCTTCCGCGCTCAGCAGGCCCTTCGACTGCGCGATCGCCAGCGTGAGCAGGAACAGGCCCGCGAGCTGGGTGGTGAAGGCCTTGGTCGAAGCCACGCCGATCTCGACGCCGGCGCGCGTGATATAGGCCAGCTTGCATTCGCGCACCATGGCGCTGGTGGCGACGTTGCAGATGGTCAGGGTCTGCTCCATGCCGAGCGAGCGCGCATGCTTGAGCGCGGCCAGGGTGTCGGCGGTCTCGCCCGACTGGCTGATGGTGACGACCAGGGTGCGTGGATCGGGCACCGAGTCGCGGTAGCGGTACTCGCTCGCGATCTCGACCTGGGTCGAGATCTTCGCGATGCCCTCGAGCCAGTACTTGGCGGTGCAGCCGCTGTAGTAGCTGGTGCCGCAGGCCAGGATCAGGATGCGGTCGATCTCCTTGAACACGCGGTGCGCGCTGGCGCCGCTCTGCTTGCCGTCCTGGCCGATGCCGTCGAACAGCTCGGGCACGATGCCTTCCACGCCCTCGAGCGTGTCGCCGATGGCGCGCGGCTGCTCGAAGATCTCCTTCTGCATGTAGTGGCGGTAGGGGCCGAGCTCGGCCGCGCCGCTGTGGGCCTGCACGGTGCGCACCGGGCGCTGCACCGGCTTGTGGGCGCGGTCGACGATCCAGTACTTGCCGGGCTGCAGGTCGACCACGTCGCCTTCCTCGAGGTACACGATCTGGTCGGTGACGCCGGCCAGCGCCATCGCGTCGCTGGCCAGGAAGTTCTCGGTGCCGTCCTTGCCCGCGCCCAGGATCAGCGGCGAACCGGCGCGCGCGCCGACCACGCGCTGCGGTTCGTCGCGGCAGATCACGGCAATGGCATAGGCGCCCGTGAGCTGGCGCACGGCGCCCTTCACGGCCTCGAACAGGTCGCCGTCGTAGAGGCTGTCGACCAGGTGGGCGATGACCTCGGTGTCGGTCTGGCTCTCGAACACGTAGCCCTTGGCCTCGAGGCCGGCGCGCAGCGACTCGTGGTTCTCGATGATGCCGTTGTGCACCAGCGCGATGCGGCCGGGCCGCGCTTCCTGCGCGCCGGCGCCCGGGCCGTGGCTGAAGTGCGGATGCGCGTTGTGCACCGCGGGCGCGCCGTGCGTGGCCCAGCGGGTGTGGGCGATGCCGGTCAGGCCCTCTAGCCTGTCCTCGGCCACCTGGGTCTGCAGGTCGGCCACGCGCGAGGTGGTGCGCGCGCGCGTCAGGCCGCCCGCGTGCACGGCCACGCCGCAGGAGTCATAGCCGCGGTATTCGAGCCGCTGCAGGCCCTGGACCAGGACCGGGACGATGTTTCGATGGGAAGCCGCGCCGACGATGCCGCACATGGTTGTCTTGCCTTTGGAAAGGAATGAGGGAGAACGAAAAGAATTGCTGCGAATGGTAGGGAGGGTGAAAAGAAATTTGCCGTCTAAATTTCAATGAATTTGGACTTTTCTTTCACACATTCAGGTCAATGAATTTTTATTCCATAATTTCACAAATCATGGAATCCATCGCACTCGACGCCATCGACCTGAAGCTGCTCGACGCCCTGCAGCGCGACGCCTCGGCCACCAACCAGAAGCTGGCGGCGGCCGTGGGCATCTCGCCGCCGACCTGCCTGCGGCGGGTGCAGCGGCTGTGGCAGGAGGGTTTGATCGAGCGCCAGGTGGCGCTGCTGTCGCCCGACCGGCTGGCCGCCGTGCTGGGCCACGGGCTGCAGGCGGTGGTGGAGATCTCGCTCGACCGGCAGGACGCCGGGTCGCTCGAGGCCTTCGAGGCGCGCGTGATGGCGGACGACGCGGTGCAGCAGTGCTGGCGCGTGTCGCCGGGGCCGGACTTCGTGCTGGTGGTGGCCGCGCGCGACATGCCCGCCTACGGGGCGCTGGTGCAGCGGCTGTTCACCGCCGACGCCAACGTGCGCAACGTCAAGGCCTTCTTCAGCCTCAAGCGCGCGAAGTTCGAGCCGCGGGTGCCGCTGACACCGCTGGCGCCCGCGGGCTGAGGCCCGTCAGGCCTTCGGCTTCTTCTGCGGCCGCTGCCAGTTCGGCAGGCTGATCTGCTTGCCGCGCGCCACGGTCAGCGCGCCCGCCGGCGTGGTCTTGGTGACGGTGGAGCCGCCGCCCACGGTGCCGCCCGCGCCGATGGTGACCGGCGCCACCAGCACGCAGTTGCTGCCGATGTGCACGTCGTCCTCGAGCACGGTGCGGTGCTTGTTGGCGCCGTCGTAGTTGGCGGTGATGCTGCCCGCGCCGTAGTTGACGCGCGCGCCCACGGTGGCGTCGCCGAGGTAGGCCAGGTGGTTGGCCTTGGCGCCGGCGGCCAGGGTGGAGTTCTTGACCTCGACGAAATTGCCGATGTGCACCTCGGTGCCGAGCTGGGCGCCGGGGCGCAGCCGCGCGAAGGGGCCGATCAGCGCGCGTTCGCCGACCGTCACGCCGGCCTTCTCGCCGTCGATGTGGGTGAAGGGATGGATCACGGCGCCGGCCTCGATGCGGGCATTGGCGATCACGCAGTTGGCGCCAATGCGCACGCCCTCGCCGAGCGCGACCTGGCCCTCGAACACGCAGTTGACGTCGATCTCGACGTCGCCGCCGCATTCGAGCGTGCCGCGCAGGTCGAAGCGCGCCGGGTCGGCCAGCCGCACGCCCTGGGTCATCAGGGCCTCGGCCTGGCGGCGCTGGAAGGCGCGCTCGAGTTCGGCCAGCTGCACCGGGCTGTTGATGCCGGCCACCTGCAGCCCGTCGGTCGTGATGTGGGCCACCACCGGCACGCCGTCGGCCGCGGCGTGCTTGACGATGTCGGTCAGGTAGTACTCGGCCTGGGCGTTGCGGTTGTCCAGCCGCTCGAGCCAGCCCTTGAGCAGCTTCGCGGGCGCGGCCATCACGCCGCTGTTGATCTCGCGCACCGCGCGCTGCGCCTCGCTGGCGTCCTTGTGCTCGACGATGGCGGTCACCTCGCCGCCCGCGGCGTTGCGGATGATGCGGCCGTAGCCGGTGGGGTCGTCCAGCTCGATGGTCAAGAGCGCCAGCCGCTCGCCGCCGCTGGCGGCGATCAGGGTGCGCAGCGTGTCCTCGGCGATCAGCGGCACGTCGCCCGAGAGGATCACTACCGTGCCGTCGTCGGGCAAGAGCGGCGTGGCCTGCTGCACCGCGTGGCCGGTGCCCAGCTGCGGCTCCTGGCGCGCGAAACGCAGCGAGGCGGCCTCGGGCGAGGCGGCCATGGCGGCCTCGACCTGCTCGGCGCCGTGGCCCGTGACGATCACCACGTGCCGGGCGCCGATGCGCGCGGCGGTGCCGGTCACGTGCGACAACAGTGCGCGCCCGCCCAAACGATGCAACACTTTGGGAAGCCTGCTCTTCATGCGCGTGCCTTTGCCGGCCGCCATGATCACGACGTCGACCGGTCCCTGGTCGCCCTGCTTCGGAATCTGATTCATGCCTTTTTCTACCCGGATGCGTTGTTTCAAGCTGGCGCGGATTATCGGCGTGCTGGCGCTGGCGGCCGTCCTGGGGGCTTGCAGCGCGATCCGGCTGGCCTACAACAACCTGCCCGAGCTCAGCTACTGGTGGCTCGACGGCTACCTCGATTTCGACGGCTCGCAAACGCCCAAGGTGCGCGACGACCTGGCGCGGCTGCTCGAATGGCACCGGCGCAACGAACTGCCGAAGATCGCGGCGCTGCTGCAGGAGGCCGAGGCGCTGGCGCCCGGCGACATCACGCCGGCCCAGGCCTGCGCCATGACCGACCGCATCCGCGACCGGCTGCTGGCGGTCAGCGAGCGCGCCGAGCCCGCGGGCACCGAGCTGGCGTTGAGCCTCGGCGAGGCCCAGCTGCAGCAGCTCGAGCGCAAGTACGCGAAGAACAACGCCGACTACCGCAAGGACTGGCTCGACCGCTCGCCGGCCCGGGTGCAGGAGAAGCGCTACGACCAGTTCCTCGACCGCTTCGAGGATTTCTACGGCCGGCTTTCGTCCGAGCAGCGCGAGTTGCTGCGCCAGCAGGTGGCGCAGTCGGTGTTCGACCCGAAGCTGCAGGACGTGGAGCGCCGCAAGCGCCAGCAGGAGGCGCTGGTGCTGCTGCGCGGCTTCGTCGCGAACCGCACGCCGCCGGCCGAGGCGCGCGCCGCGCTGCATGCCTACCTGCAGCGCATCGCCGACCCGCCACCCGGCCCCTGGCGCGAGCAGCAGCAGGCGCTGCTGCAGGAAGGCTGCCGCAACCTGGCCGCGCTGCACAACGGCACCAGCGCGGCGCAGCGCGCGCAGGCGGTGAAGCGGCTGCAGGGCTACCGCGAGGACCTGCGGCAGCTCTCGGAGGCGGCCGGTTGAGCCGGCCCCGGCCTCAGATCAGCGGCGTGGGCCGCAGCGGCCGCTCGAAGTAGTCGCCCAGCGCCTCGAGCGCGCGCGGCTCGAGGATGCGCAGCCAGCGGTCGTCGAGCTTGTAGAGCCCGAGCTGCGACAGCCGCCGCAAGGTCTTGTTGGTATGGACCAGCGACAGCCCGAGCGCATCGGCGATGTGCTGCTGGTTGAGCGGGAACTCGACCCAGCCGTCGCGCACCATGCCCACGCGCTCGGCGCGGCGGTACAGATGCATCAGCAGCATCGCCACGCGCTCGACGGCGCTGCGCCGGCCGGTGGTCACGAGGTTGTCGTCGATCATCTTTTCCTCGCGCGCGGCCAGCCAGGTGATGTCGTAGCCGAGCTTGGGCTCGGCATGGAACAGCTCCCACAGCCGGTCGCGCGCGAACACGCACAGCGAGACCTCGGTCAGGGCCTCGACGCCATGGGTCTGGCCATCGGCGAACTCGTCCTGCAGCCCGACGAAGTCGCCGGGCAGCAGCACGTTGAGGATCTGCCGCCGGCCGTCGCTCAGGGTCTTGTAGCGGAAGGCCCAGCCTGAGTAGAGCGTGAACAGCTGCGGGCTGCGCCGGTGTTCCTCGATGATCGAGCCGCCGGCCTCGACGCGGCGCGCGCCGATGCGGAACGATTCGATGGTGCGCAACTGGTCGGCGGACACCGGCAAAAAGGCCGGCAGCTGACGCAGCGCGCAACGGCTGCAGGGATGTGGCCCGTTCTCCGGGGCGGCGGGTGTGGGGTACTGGTCGAGCACCACCGACTATAGGCATCGAGGGGGGTGGTCCCGGTATGTCTTTTTACATTTCGTGATGTCGGACGGCTGCCTACACTGCGCTCGCCTTTCCCATCCCGGCCCATGATTTCCGACGAACAGACGCAAGCTCCCGCGCCCGCCCCGGCGCTCTCCGAGATCCTCTACTGCAGCGAGCTTGCGCCGGACCTGCCGCCCGACACGGTGGCCAGCATCGTCGCGCGCGCCCGCGTGCGCAACGGCGAACTCGGCATCACCGGGCTGCTGGTCTTCGACGGCCAGCGCTTCTGCCAGCACATCGAGGGACCGCCCGATGCCCTGCGCTCGCTGATGGATCGCATCGCGCGCGACCCGCGCCATGTCGACGTGCGCGTGGCCTGGCAAGGCGAACTGGCCGCGCGCCGCTACAGCGGCTTCCGGCTCGGGCTGGCCGAGAGCGAGGGCCCCGACCTGATGGCCGGCGTGCATGCGCTCGACGGCGAGGTCGCGCTCAAGCATTTCCTGGCGCTGCGCCGCAGTTTCGACATCAACGGCTGAAGACGGCCGCGCCAAAGAAAAAGGGCCGGACGATGCGCGAAGCGCCGTCCGGCCCCTTGTATGACGGGCGCGGCTCGCGCCGCCGCCCGATGGCCCAGGATCGATCAGGAAAGCCGCGGGATCAGGCGGCGTCCCACGTGTACGTGGCACCGTAGCCGTCCCAGGCTTCCATCACGATGCGCTGGCCGGCCGCCACGGTGAGCGATTCGCCGGGGGCGAGCACCAGGTCCTCGCTCGGGCTCTCGAGCGTGGCATCGGGCGTGATCCAGACCCGGCCCTGGCGCACGCGCAGCACGCTCTCGCCGCGCGCCTTCAGGCTCATCGCCTCGCCGGGCGCGATTTGCCAGGCACCGCGGCGCACGGCCGGCGGAATAGCGGCGGCGGTGTTGCGGTTGGGCAGCGACAGGGTGGACAGCGTAGAGGTGGTGCAGACGGCAGTGGACATGATGGGCTCCTAGGTGTTTGCCGAATCGCGAATCAATGGGTGCTTGGAGAAGGAGGCAGCAATGGCGCGGTTCGGGAATGAATGATCGTTTCCCGGCCGTTGGCAGTCCAATGAAAAGGAGGTAGCCTACTGATTCCGGTTTCGCATCAATCCCGAGGCAGGCGCCGGCCCCCGATCCATGCAGCATTCGCAAACCCACCTGCGCTCCCGCCCGATCTCCGCCGGCCACCTGCGGGCCTTCGAGGCGGTCGCGCGGCACCTGAACTTCCGCGCCGCGGCCGAGGAAATGGCCCTGACCCAGTCGGCCGTGAGCCGCCAGATCCAGTCGCTCGAGGAGGAAGTGGGCGTGCCGCTGTTCCTGCGCCACACGCGCGCGGTCGAGCTGACCAGCGCGGGCGCCCAGCTGCTTTTGGCGGTGCAGCAGGCGCTGCCGCGCGTCGACACCGCGGTGCGGCAGATCCGCCAGAGCGCCGGGCGCAAGAGCGTCTCGCTGACCACCTTCGCCTCGTTCGCCTCGATGTGGCTGATCCCGCGGCTCGAGGCCTTCCAGCGCGACAACCCCGAGATCGACATCCGGATCGACGCCAGCGACCTCGCGGTCGACCTCGAGGTGGCCGACGTCGACATCGCGCTGCGCTACGGCCCGCGCGAGGCCATGCCCCCGCAGGCCGTGCGGTTGTTCGGCGAAAACCTCACGCCGGTGGCGAGCCCCTGGCTCATCAAGAGCAGCCCGCCGATCAAGAAGCCCGAGGACATCGCACGCTTCACGCTGATCGAGGCCGGCGACGCCCACCGCACCCATCTCGAATGGCTGACCTGGCGGCGCTGGTTCGAGCTGCACGGCCTGGAACGCGCCCAGCCCAAGCGCTGGCTCTATTTCAACTACGCCTACCAGATGGTGCAGGCCGCGCTCACCGGCCAGGGCGTGGTGCTGGCGCGCAGCTCGTTGATCGCGGAGAGCCTGGCCAACGGCGACCTGATCGAGGTGCTGCCGCAGCACCGCATGGATTCGCCGATGTCCTACTGGCTGATCGCCGGCCCGCGCAGCGCGCTGCGGCCCGAGATTAAGGCCTTCTGGGACTGGCTGCTGGCGCAGGCCGGCACCACGCGCGAGACCATCGGCGAGGTGCCCGACCCGGACACCGTCGACAACATGGACTGACGAGAAAAAGGGCGCCGCGGCTCGAAGCCGGGCGCCCGTATGCGCAGGAAGCAGCCGCTCAGCCGATCGGCCAGACCACCCCGTTGTCGTTGAGGATCGCGTCGAGCGGCAGGTCGTGCGCCTCGGGCTCGAAGTCCTCGAGGAAGCCGTTCGCGAAGCCCAGGCCGACCGTGAAGGGCCGCGGCTCGAGCGCCGCCAGCGTGCGGTCGTAGAAGCCGCCGCCGTAGCCCAGCCGGTAGCCGCCCGCGCTGTAGCCCACGCAGGGCACGAACAGCAGGGTCGGCACGATCAGCTCGGTGTCCTTGGGCTTGGGAATGCCGTAGGCGTCCTCTTCCATCTGGCAGCCCGGGTACCAGGCGTGGAAGGTCAGGGTCTTGTGGACCTTGTCGATCACGGGCAGGCCGATGCGGCGGCGCTGCGGCTCGTCGATCAGTTCGCCGTCCTCCTTCCACCGATGCAGCGCGGGCAGCGGATCGAACTCGCCCTTGATCGGCCAGTAGGCGCCGATCACGGTGTCGGGCCGGCCGACCAGCCAGATGCGCATCACGCGCTGCAGCAGGTCCGCGCGTGTCAGCCGGTCCGGCATCCCCAGACGTTGTTCGATCAACGCCTTGCGCAGCTGATCCTTGAGAAAACTCGCCGTCGCCGACGTGGCGGCATCCTTTGACTTGTCCATAATCTCCCGATGCAGTTTCCAAGCATTTTGGCATCCATGTGCCGTCGCCCGCGCCGCGCCGCGCCGGCACTGGTTCTTTCGGCCCTGGCGGCCTGCGCGCTGGCCCTCCTCGCCCCCGCGTCCGCATCGGCCCAAGGCAACACCAACGACGAAGTGCTGCTGCAGATGAAGCAGGCCTTCCAGCGCGGCGACAAGGCCCGGCTCGCGGCGCTGCTGCCGCAGGCCCGCGGCCACGTGCTCGAACCCTGGGCCGCCTACTGGGAACTCAAGGCCCGGCTGCAGGAAGCCGGCGCGAACGAGGTGCAGGACTTCTTCGCGCGCTATCCCGGCACCTACCAGGAAGACCGGCTGCGCAACGACTGGCTGCTGCTCACGGGCCAGCGCCGCGACTGGGACAACTTCTCGGCCGCCATCGGCGGCTTCCGCATGGGCGACGACGCCCAGGTGCGCTGCTACGCGATCCTGGTCGACGCGCTGCGCAGCGGCAGCGCCACCCAGGCCCAGGCCGACGAGATCCGGCGCAACTGGTTCGCCCAGCGCGACAGCGACGACGGCTGCCTCACGGCCGCCGACCGCATGATCGCCGCGCGCCTGCTCACGCCCAACGACGCCTGGAAGAAGGCGCGCCTGGCCATCGAGGCCAACCGGCCGCAGGCGGCGCGCGGCGCCGTCACGCTGGCCTCGCCCGATGCGCTGCCGCTGTTCGAGGAAGTCAACGCGAGCGCGGCCAAGTTCCTGGTCGCGCGCGGGCCGGTGGCCGCCAAGTCGCGCCGCGAGCTGGTGACGCTGGCACTGATCAAGATCGCGATGGCCGACCCCGAGCAGGCCGCCTCGCAGCTCGACGCCAAGTGGAGCGCGATGCTCTCGGCCGAGGAGCGCAACTGGATCTGGGGCATCATCGGCCGCCAGTCGGCGATCAAGCTCTGGCCGCAGGCCGTGGGCTACTTCGGCAACGTCACGAAGAACGCCGACCTGTCGGACGACATGCTCGGCTGGCGCGTGCGCGCGGCGCTGCGCGCCGGCCAGTGGAAGGACGTGGCGCCCGCCATCAACGCCATGAGCGAGTCCAGCCAGCAGGACCCGACCTGGACCTACTGGAAGGCGCGCGCGCTGGTCAATGCCGGCGGCGACGAGCGCCGCGCCCAGGCGCGCGAGCTCTACCAGGGCATCGCGGGCACGCGCGGCTTCTACGAGATGCTGGCGCTCGAGGAGCTGGGCCAGCGCGTGATGGCCGCCACCCGGCCCGCGCCGCTCACGCCCGAGGAACGCAATGCCGCGCGCATGAACCCCTCGCTCAACCGCGGCCTCTACGCCATCGCGATCGGCCTGCGCCCCGAGGGCACGCGCGAATGGAACTACGCCACCAACCTGCACGACCGGGGCGGCATGGACGACCGCGCGCTGCTGGCCGCGGCCGACTTCGCCTGCCAACGCGAGGTCTGGGACCGCTGCATCAACACCAGCGAGCGCACCAAGGGCGTGATCGACGTCGAGCAGCGCTTCCCGATGCCCTTCCACGACACGGTGCTGCGCAAGAGCCAGGACATCGGCCTCGACCCGGCCTACGTCTACGGCCTGATCCGCCAGGAGAGCCGCTTCATCATGGACGCGCGCTCGGGCGTCGGTGCCTCGGGCCTGATGCAGGTGATGCCCGCCACCGCGCGCTGGACCGCGCGCAAGATCGGCATGACCGACTTCACGCCGGGCCAGATCAACGACCGCGAGACCAACATCACCATCGGCACCAACTATTTGAAGCTCGCGCTCGACGACTTCGACGACTCGATGGCGCTGGCCGCCGCGGCCTACAACGCCGGCCCGGGCCGCCCGCGCAGCTGGCGCAACGGCCCGGTGCTCGATGCCGCGATCTGGGCCGAGAACGTGCCGTTCAACGAGACCCGCGACTACGTGAAGAAGGTGCTGGCCAACACCACCAACTACGCCGCGATCATCACCGGCCGGCCGCAGTCGCTGAAGGAACGCCTGGGCCGGGTCGGCCCGCGCGACGCCGCGATGCCCGAACCCAACAAGGACCTGCCCTGAGATGAGCTGGCGCGACGAGGTCCTCGACACCATCGCCGCGGAGTTCTCGGACGTGGGCGATCTCGCCCAGCTCACGCGCATCCTGGTGCGGCTGCTGCTCGCGGCGCTGCTGGGCTTCGTGCTCGGCTTCGAGCGCGAGCAGCAGGGCAAGGCGGCCGGCGTGCGCACCCACATGCTGGTGGCCATCGGCTCGGCCCTGTTCGTGCTCGTGCCGCAGCAAACCGGCATCGTGCCGGCCGACATGAGCCGCGTGATCCAGGGCCTGGTGGCCGGCGTCGGCTTCCTCTGCGCGGGCACCATCCTCAAGCAGGGCAAGGACGAGCATCACGTGCAGGGCCTCACCACCGCCGCCGGGCTGTGGATGACTGCCGCGATCGGCATGGCCTGCGGCCTGGGCCGCGAGGCCACGGCGGTGATCAGCGCACTGCTGGCGCTGGTGGTGCTGCAGTTCGTGCCGAAGCTCGTGAGCCTGATCGAGCGCGCGATCGGGCCGCCCAAGGGCGAAGGCCAGGCGGCACCGCGCGTCATCGCCTCGAGCGCCGAGCCCGTGCCGCGCACCGACGACAGCGACCGGCGATAGACAGCGGCGCGCCGCCCGCGCCCGTCATCAATGCGCGCCGCAAACGGTATCAATCGCGCGGCGCCGGCGCCCTAGCATCGAAGGCTTTGCCACGAACCAACCGGAGGAATCCCATGCTCAAGCTCTACATCGGCAACAAGAACTACTCGTCGTGGTCCATGCGTCCCTGGGTGCTGCTCAAGCAGGCCGGCATTCCCTTCGAGGAGGTGATGGTGCGCTTCGACGCCTTCGAGGCCGGCTCCAACTTCAAGGCCGTGGTCGGCGCGGTCAACCCCACGGCGCGCGTGCCGGTGCTGATCGACGGCGACCTCACGGTCTGGGATTCGCTCGCCATCGCCGAGTACCTGGCCGAGCAGTTCCCCGACAAGGCGCTGTGGCCGCGCGACAAGGCCGCGCGGGCCCGCGCGCGCAGCATCAGCGCCGAGATGCACTCGGGCTTCGGCAACCTGCGCAGCCACTTCCCGATGAACATCGAGGCCTCGCTGGCCGAGGTCGGCGCGCGCGTGCTGAAGGAACAGCCCGGCGTGGTCGAGGACCTGCAGCGCATCGCGGGCATGTGGAGCGAGTTGCTCGACACCCATGGCGGCCCGATGCTGTTCGGCGAATTCAGCATCGCCGATGCCTTCTACGCGCCGGTGTGCATGCGCATCCGCGGCTACGGGCTGCCGGTGCCGCCCGCGGCGCGGGCCTACATCGAGCGGGTGGCGGCCCTGCCGGGCGTCGCCGCGTGGATCGAGCAGGCGCTCGCGGAGCAGGATTTCGTGGCCTTCGACGAGCCCTACCGGACCTCGCGCTGATCGTCGTTCGCGATCGGCGCGAGCCGGCCAGGCCGCGTCGCGCCGCTCAGAAGCGGTAGGTCGCCGACACGTAGGTCACGATCGGGTTGAGCTTCAGGCGCGCCTCGCTGGTCGCGATCGGCAGGCCCGTGATCGAGGTCGTCGTGAGCTTGGCCTTGGTCTTCAGCGGGATGTAGGAGACCGAGAAGGAAATGCCCCAGTGCTTGTCGAACTGGTAGGCCAGGCCGGCATTGAGCACGGGCGCGAAGGAGCTGTCGAGCTTGGCCGTGGTCACGGTCGACAGCGGCCGCTGGTGCAGCTGGCTGCCGAGCGCTTCCTGCAGGTTCGACGTCAGGTTGATGTCGCTGTACCAGACGTAGGTGGCGCCCAGGCCCACGAAGGGACGGAAGGCCGAGTTGGCCTCGTTGAAGTAGTACTTGCCGAGGATGGTCGGGCTCCACTGCCGCGCTTCGCCGAGCTGGCCCACGCGTGCCAGCGTGCCGGTGCCGTTGAGCTTGAACTTCGGCGGAATGCCCAGCACGCCTTCGACGGCCCAGTGGTCGTCGACGAAGTACATGGCGCTCAGGCCCAGCGTGTCGGAATCGCTCACGCTCGCGCCCGAACCCGCGAGCACGCTCTGCACCGGCGCGGTGAGCGTCAGCGGCTTGCTCTTGTCCTGCGGCGACAGATGGAACCAGCCCGCGCCGACGACCCAGTCGCCGGCCTTCTGTGCAAAGGCGCTGCCGGACGTCAGTGCCCCCAGGGCTGCCAACGCCAACATGGTCTTTTTCATGATGTGAATACTCCTTTGGTTGAAATGCCCCCTCCAAACGCGGTGCCGGTCTGCAGCCGGTGAAGCGTTCGAGCGCCTCGAACGAGCGAACGGTCGTTCGATTTGCTCGTGGATTATCGAACGACCGTTCTTTTTAAGCCCTGCGGGGTATCCCTACACTGGGCGCATGAAAACCTATCTCGTCGGCGGCGCGGTGCGCGATCGCCTGCTCGGACGCCCGGTGTCGGACCACGACTGGCTCGTGGTCGGCGCCACGCCCGAGGCCATGGTGGCACAGGGCTTCCTGCCCGTGGGGCGCGATTTCCCGGTATTCCTGCATCCATCGACGCGCGAGGAATACGCGCTCGCGCGCACCGAGCGCAAGAGCGCGCCCGGCTACCGCGGCTTCGTGATCCATGCGTCGCCCGACGTGAGCCTCGAGCAGGACCTCGCGCGGCGCGACCTGACCATCAACGCGATCGCGCTGCCGGCCGAACGCGTGGCCGCCGACGGCAGCTTCGACCCCGCCCCCACCGACCTGGCCGATCCCTTCCACGGCCAGCGCGACCTGCGCGAGAAGCGGCTGCGCCACGTCACCGACGCCTTCCGCGAGGATCCGGTGCGCATCCTGCGCGTGGCGCGCTTCGCCGCGCGCTTCGACGACTTCGAGGTCGCGCCCGACACCCTGGCGCTGATGCGCGAGATGGTCGCGGCCGGCGAGGTCGATGCGCTGGTGCCCGAGCGCGTGTGGCAGGAACTTTCGCGCGGGCTGATGGAGACGCGGCCCTCGCGCATGTTCGAGGTGCTGCGCGCCTGCGGCGCGCTCGCGGTGCTGCTGCCCGAGGTCGACCGGCTCTGGGGCGTGCCGCAGCCCGCGCAGCACCATCCCGAGATCGACACCGGCGTGCACCTGATGATGGTGCTCGACACCAGCGCGCGGCTCGCGGCCTCGCTCGCGGTGCGCTTCGCCTGCCTGATGCACGACCTCGGCAAGGGCACCACCGAGCCGGAGATCCTGCCGCGCCACATCGGCCACGAGAAGCGCAGCGCCGAGCTGCTGCAATCGGTGTGCGACCGCTGGCGCGTGCCGGTCGACATCCGCGAGCTGGCCGAGGTGGTGGCGCGCGAGCACGGCAACATCCACCGCAGCGGCGAGCTCGATGCCGCCGCGCTGGTGCGGCTGCTCGAGCGCTGCGACGCCTTCCGCAAGCCCGCGCGCTTCGCCGAGGCGCTCTTGGCCTGCGAATGCGACGCACGCGGCCGGCTCGGCTTCGAGCAGCGCGACTATCCGCAGCGCGAGCGGCTGCTTTCGGTGCTGGCCGCGGCCGCGGCCGTGGCCACCGACGCGGTCGCGCGCCAGGCGCAGCAGGCCGGCGCCACCGGGCCGAGGATCGGCGAGGCGATCCACCGCGCGCGCATCGACGCGGTGAAAGCCGCGGCCGGCTGAGCACCCAGGCGGCGCGCGCAATACCACGCGCGCCGCGGCATGTCTTCATGCCTATGGCGGAGGTTCCATGACTTAGGGCACTTCCGACGCCGCGCGCCATGGCTAGCATGGGTCGGGTGATCGCCGCCCCGCCCCCCCGCTCCTCGCCGGACCCGACCGCCACGCATGCCGCGGCGCCGGTCGCGGCCGCCGTGCCGCAGGACCTGGCGCTGCGCGTGCTGCGCGAGCACCTGGCCGCGGTCTACGGCGCCTACGACGCCTCGATCGTGGTGCACTTCGGCCTCGGCGCCGCGCTCGGGGCCGCAATGTACATCGCCTCGCCGCGCGCCTGGATCCTGGCCTGGATGGCGGCCCACCTGCTGCTCGGCCTGGCGCTGTTCCTGATGCCGCGCTGGCACGCCGGCCTGCCGCTGCGGCAAACCCCGCTGTGGGCGCGCCGCCATGCGCGCACCGTCACGCTGGTGAGCCTGGCGACCGCCACGGCGCCCTGGCTCTTCATCTCGCGCGACGACCTGTCCGCGACCTCGGTGCTCACGGTCGTCATCATCGGCAGCTGCGCGCGCGCCATGCAGCTGCTGTGGCCGCTCAAGCCCGCGCTCTACGGCTACACGCTGCCGATGATGCTGAGCCTGATCGTCGCGCTGGCCTGGCAGGGCGACGGCATGCACCTGTTCCTGTCGATGTTCAGCCTGGCCTACCTGCTGTTCACGCTGCGCGTGGGCCGGCAGCAGCACCGGCTGCTCACCGACTCGCTGGTGCTGCGCTTCGAGAACGAGGCGCTGGCCACGCGCCTGGGCGAACAGATCGCCGCGGCCGAGCGCGCGAGCATCGAGAAGACCCGCTTCCTGGCCACCGCCAGCCACGACCTGCGCCAGCCGCTGCATGCGATTGCGCTGTTCGGCGCCGCGCTCGAGAACGAGCATCCGGGCAGCCGCAACGCGCAGCGGCTGATGCGCGCGGTGAACGCGCTCGGCAGCTCGCTCGACACCATGCTCGACGTCTCGCGCCTCGATGCCGGCGTGGTCGAGCCGGTGCTCGAGCCGGTCTCGCTCGACGGCCTGTTCCGCGCGCTCAACCCCATGTTCTCGGCGCAGGCCGAGCAGCGCCAGCTGCAGCTGCGGCTGCGCGCGAGCGGCCTGTGGGTGCGCAGCGATCCGCGGCTGCTGCACCGCATGCTGTCGAACCTGCTCGACAACGCGCTCAAGTACACGGCGCGCGGCGGCGTGTCGGTGCGCGCGCGCGTGCGGCGCAACGGCGACGGGCTCGGCGATTCGGTGTGGATCGAGGTGGTCGATTCGGGCATCGGCATCGCGCCGGGCCAGCTCGAGCGCGTGTTCGAGGAGTTCTATCAGGTCGACAACCCCGGGCGCGAGCGCTCGCACGGGCTGGGCATCGGCCTGGCCATCGTGCGCCGGCTCTCGCGGCTGCTCGGCCATCCGGTGCAGCTGCGCTCGCGCGTGGGACGCGGCACGCGCTTTCGGCTCGTGCTGCCGCGCTGCGACGCGCAGGCCGCCCCCGGGCCCTGGGCCGTCCGCGCCGAGGCCGTACCCGCCCCGGCGGTGCCGGTGCCGGGGCGCATCCTGCTGATCGACGACGACGCCGAGATCCGCGCGGCGATGACCGAGCTGCTGCGGGCCCACGGCATCGACCTGGAGGCCGTGGCCGGCGAGGCGGAAGCGGCCGCGCTGCTGGCCTCGGGCCCGGCGCCCTTCCGTGCGCTGCTGTGCGACTACCGGCTCGCCAACGGCGACAACGGCCTCGACGTCGGCCAGCGCCTGCGCGCGCGCTTCGCGCTCGCGGCGCCGCTGATGCTGGTGACCGGCGAGACCGCGCCCGAGCGGCTGCAGCGCGTGCGCGCCTCGGGCGTGCCGGTGCTGTTCAAGCCGGTGGAAGCCATGGCGCTGCTGCGCGCGCTGGCCGAACTCGCGCCCCACGGCACACGCTGAACCGCTCGCGCGGGTCGCGGCCCCGGCCCCGGGGCACGTCCGGTTTTGGCCGACACGGTGCGCGCGGAGGCCGTGCTAAGGTCTTTCCCGATGTCCAATCCCATCCGCAGCAACGATTCGCTGCCTCCTCCCCTGGGCCGGGACGCGGCCCTCTTCCTCGATTTCGATGGCACCCTGGTGGGCCTCGCGGCCACGCCCGAGGCGATCGAAGTCCCCCCCGCCCTGGTCGCGCTGCTGAGCGACCTCAAGGACCAGCTCGGCGGCGCCCTCGCCGTGGTGTCGGGCCGCCAGATCGACGTGCTCGACCGCTTCCTCGCGCCCCTGCGCCTGCCGGCCGCCGGCGAGCACGGCGTGCAGCGCCGCGACGCCAAGGGCGCGATGCAGGAGCAGCATCCGCCCGACCTGGTGCCCGTGCTCGAGATCGCCAACGAGCTCGCGCGCGTGCACGAAGGCCTGCTGGTCGAGCGCAAGCACGCGGCCATCGCGCTGCACTACCGGCTCGCGCCGCAGCTCGAGGCCGTGTGCGGCGACGCCATGTCGCGCGCCATCGCCGACCAGCCGCAGCTCGAGCTGCTGCATGGCAAGTTCGTGTTCGAGGTCAAGCCCGCCGGCGTCAACAAGGGCATCGCCATCGACGCCTTCATGCACGAGCCGCCGTTCGCGGGCCGCGTGCCGGTGTTCGCGGGCGACGACACCACCGACGAGAGCGGCTTCGCCGTGGTGCAGCCGCGCGGCGGCATCGGCATCAAGGTCGGCTCGGGTCCGAGCCTGGCGCTGCACCGGCTCGAGTCGCCGCGCGCCGTCTACGAATGGCTGGTGCAGGCGCGCGACCGGCTCGCCAACGCGCCCCGGCCCGCCCCCGAAGAAGCTTCGCCAAGGAATCCCGGATGAGCGACACCCAGCAGGAAGAACAACAACCATCGACGGCCGCCGACGCGGCACCCGCCGGCCGGCACGAGGACCCGCAGGCGCGGCAACTGCCCAAGGCGCCCGAGGACCGCGGCGGCGAAGCGGTGGCCGGCGCGGCCGGCCCCGACGACGATGCGCCGGTCGACGAACGCACGGCCGCCGCGCCCAAGCCGCGCGAATTTCCGCGCCCGGCCGACTGCTCGCTCAACCTCGGCGTGATCGGCAACTGCGCCTTCAGCGCGCTGGTCGACGCGCGCGCACGCGTGGTCTGGTGCTGCCTGCCGCGCTTCGACGGCGACCCGGTGTTCAACGCCCTGCTGCATCCGGGCGAGGGCGCGGCGGCCTGGGGCTTCGAGATCGAGGACTTCGCGCATGCCAAGCAGTGGTACGAGCCGAACACCGCGGTGCTGCGCACCCAGCTGTTCGACAGCGCGGGCCAGGGCATCGAGATCACCGACTTCGCGCCGCGCTTCTACAGCCGCGCGCGCTATTTCCGCCCGCTGATGCTGGTGCGCCGCGTGCGCCCGATCGCGGGCGCGCCGCGCATGCGCGTGGCGCTCGATCCGCGCTTCCAGTGGGGCGCGCAGGAGCCGGTGGAGGTCACGCGCGGCAGCAACCACATCCGCTACGTCGGCCCCGACGTGACGCTCAGGCTCAACACCGACGCCTCGATCTCGCACATCCTCTCGCGCCAGCCCTTCGTGGTCTCGCGCGAATACAACTTCATGTTCGGCGTCGACGAGACCCTGCTCGACGGCATCGCCGACACCGCGCGCCGCTTCGAGCAGGAGACCATCGCCTACTGGCGCGTGTGGTCGAAGCGGCTCGCGATCCCCTTCGAGTACCAGGACGCGGTGATCCGCGCGGCCATCACGCTGAAGATGTCGCTCTACGAGGACACCGGCGCCATCGTCGCCGCGATGACCACCAGCATCCCCGAGGCGCCCGACAGCCAGCGCAACTGGGACTACCGCTACTGCTGGCTGCGCGACGCCTTCTTCGTGGTGCGCGCGCTCAACTCGCTGAGCGAGGTCGGCACCATGGAGGACTACCTGCGCTGGCTCGGCAACGTGGTGATCGGCTCGCACGGCGAGCACATCCAGCCGCTGTACGGCATCGGCCTGGAGCGCGAGCTGCCCGAGTCCTTCGTCGAGAGCCTGCCCGGCTACCGCGGCATGGGCCCGGTGCGCGTGGGCAACCAGGCGCAGGAGCATTTCCAGCACGACGTCTACGGCAACATCGTGCTGGGCGCCGCGCAGGCCTTCCACGACCACCGGCTGCTGCAGCGCGCGGGCGAGGCGGAGTTCCCGCACCTCGAGGCCGTGGGCGAGCGCGCGATCGCCGTCTACGGCACGCCCGACGCCGGCATGTGGGAGCTGCGCACCCGCGCGCGCGTGCACACCAGCTCGGCGCTCATGAGCTGGGCCGCCTGCGACCGGCTCGCGAAGATCGCGCGCGCGCTCGACAAGAACGCGCGCGCCGAGGCCGCCTCGGCCGGCAAGCCCGTGGACACGCGCATCAACTTCGCCGAGCGCGCCGCCTACTGGCACGGCCATGCCTCGCGCATGCGCGAGGAGATCCTCGCCAAGTCGTGGAGCGAGGAGCGCCAGGCCTTCGCCGAGAGCTTCGGCGGCCGCGAGCTCGACGCCAGCATCCTGCTGATGGCCGAGGTGGGGCTGATCGACGCGCGCGACCCGCGCTTCGTCTCGACCGTCGACGCGATGGAGAAGACGCTGTGCGACGGTCCCTACATGCGCCGCTACGAGGCGGCCGACGACTTCGGCAAGCCCGAGACCGCGTTCAACATCTGCACCTTCTGGCGCATCGACGCGCTCGCGAAGATCGGCCGCAAGGCCGAGGCGCGCCAGATCTTCGAGACCATGCTGGCCGCGCGCAATCCGCTCGGGCTGCTGTCCGAGGACACGCATCCGGTCACGGGCGAGATGTGGGGCAACTTCCCGCAGACCTACTCGATGGTCGGCATCATCAACGCGGCCATGCGCTTGTCCGCTCCTTGGGATTCAGCGATATGAGCCGCCTCGTCGTCATCTCCAACCGCGTGGCCGATCCGCGCAAGCCCGCCGCCGGCGGCCTGGCCGTGGCGCTCGGCGAAAGCCTGCAGCAGTCGGGCGGCATGTGGTTCGGCTGGAGCGGCCAGATCGTCGAGGACGGGCCGACCGGCGAAGGCGAGCTGCGGCGCCAGCAGGCCGGCAAGGTCACGCTGGCCACCATCGACCTGAGCCGCGAGGACCACGACAGCTACTACCTGGGCTACAGCAACGACGTGCTGTGGCCGGTGTTCCACGACCGGCTCGACCTGGCCCATTTCGACGCCAACTTCATCGGCGGCTACCGGCGCGTGAACCAGCTGTTCGCGCGCAAGCTGATGCCGCTGCTGAAGGAGGACGACGTCATCTGGGTGCACGACTACCACCTGATCCCGCTGGCGGCCGAGCTGCGCGCCATGGGCTGCAGGCAGCGCATCGGCTTCTTCCTGCACATCCCGCTGCCGCCGCAGATCATCCTGGCGGCGATCCCGCAGCACGAGTGGCTGATGCGCTCGCTGTTCGCCTACGACCTGATCGGCTTCCAGGCGCAGCAGGACGTGCAGCACTTCGAGCACTACGTGCACAACGAGGCCAAGGGCGAGAGCCTGGGCGCAGAGATGTACCGCGCCTACGGCAACACGGTGCGCGCGGCGGCCTTCCCGATCGGCATCGACGTCGACGAGTTCGCGGCGCTCACCCATGCCAAGGAAGCGCGCGACATGTACGAGACCATGAAGCGCGAGTACTCGCAGCGCCGGCTGCTGCTGGGCATCGACCGGCTCGACTACTCCAAGGGCATCCCGAACCGGGTGCGCGCCTTCCGCGAGCTGCTGGCCCACTACCCCGAGAACCGGCGCAGCGCCACCTTGATCCAGATCGCCTCGCCCACGCGCGAGACGGTCGATGCCTACGCCGACATCCGGCGCGAGCTCGAGTCGCTGTGCGGCGCCATCAACGGCGACTACGGCGAGCTCGACTGGATGCCGGTGCGCTACATCCACCGCATGGTGGCGCGCAAGCGCGTGCCGGGCCTGTGCCGCGCTGCGGCCGTGGGTCTGGTGACGCCGCTGCGCGACGGCATGAACCTGGTCGCCAAGGAGTACGTGGCGGCGCAGGACCCGGCCGACCCCGGCGTGCTGGTGCTGTCGCGCTTCGCGGGCGCGGCCGAGCAGATGCAGGAAGCGCTGCTGGTCAATCCCTACGACACCCACGGCACCGCCGAGACGGTGCAGCAGGCGCTGCAGATGCCGCTGGAGGAACGCCGCGAACGGCACCAGGCGCTGCTCTCGCGCATCCGCGCGCAGGACATCCACTGGTGGCGGCGCAGCTTCCTCGAGACGCTGCGCGAGGCGGCCAGCGTGCGCTGAGGCGGCCGCTCACCAGCCGGTGAGCAGCTGCATCAGCCGCATCACCGGCCGCCGCGGCAGGGCCCAGGTGGCCGAAACCGGCTCGGCCGGCGGCTCGGCCCGCGTGGGCAGCCGGCCCCCCGCGGCGACCGGCGCATGAAGGCGCAGCTGCACCGGCGACAGCGCCGTCAGCTCGATCCAGCCGCCGTGCTCCACGCCATGCATCTCGCCCTCGCCGAGCACCGTGTGCGCGGTCCACACGGCCTCGCCGATCCAGCGCGGCGGCGACGACACCCGCACGCGGCCCTCGGCCACCTGCAGCCAGGTGCCGGCGTCCACCGCCGTGCGGAAGGAATCGCCGGCCTCGAGGAAGACGGCATCGGGGGCTTGCGAGAGGGTGGTGATCATGGCGGTACCTCGGGGGTTCGGAAATCGGTGAAGGAAGGGCTGGAAGCGCTTCGATCGTAGGAATTCCCCCGCCCGGAAAACAGGCACACCGCCGCGCGATTCGCACCGCAACAGCCAGGGCCGGCGGCCATCTGTTATGGTCGTTTTCCCTCGCAACTGCATCTGTTTTTCAATGAACGATCGCGCGAGCATCGAGGCCATGGACTCGCTACCGCTCTACCGACAACTGGCGGCGCACTACGTGGACGCGATCCACACCGGCTCGCTCAAGCAGGGCGACAAGCTGCCCTCGCTGCGCAGCCTGATGCGCCTGCACGACATCAGCCTCTCGACCGCGCTGCAGCTGTGCCGCGCGATGGAGAGCGACGGCTGGGTGGAGGCGCGCGACCGCTCGGGCTATTTCGTGCGACGGCCCCAGCGCATGGCCATCGCGCCGATGGAAGAGCCGGTGGCCGACATGCCGCCGGACCCGGCGCAGTTCGTCAGCATGCGCACCCGCATGGCCACCTTCATGGCGCGCGGGCGGCATGCGGGCGTGAAGCTGAACTTCGCCATCGCGCGCGCCGCGCCCGAGCTGTACCCCGCCGAAGCGCTGCGCAACGCCATGACGCGCGCGCTGCGCCAGCGGCCCGAGCTGCTGACCACCGCCTCGTCGCAGAAGGGCCACGAGCAGTTCCGCGAGGCCGTCGCGCAGCGCAACCTGCGCATCGGCATGACGGTGTCGCCCGACGAGGTGCTCGTCACCAACGGCTGCATCGAGGCGCTGAACCTCGCGCTGCGCGCCGTCGCCAAGCCCGGCGACACGGTGGCCGTGGAGTCGCCCACCTTCTACGGGCTGCTGCAGGTGCTCGAGAGCCTGGGCATGCGCGCGCTGGAGATCCCGACCAGCCCGCAGACCGGCATCTCCATTGAGGCGCTGGACCTGGCCATCCACACCTACGACGACATCAAGGCCGTGGTGGTGGTGCCGCACCTGCAGAACCCCATCGGCAGCGTGATGCCCGATGCGCACAAGCAGCGCCTGGTGCATCTGTGCGAGAGCCACGGCATTGCGCTGGTCGAGGACGACACCTACAGCGACCTGGTGGAAACCGAGGTGCCGCTGCGCGCGGTGAAGTCGTGGGACCGCACGGGCAACGTGATCTATTGCGCCTCGCTGCACAAGGTGCTGGCGCCGGGGCTGCGCCTGGGCTGGATCACCGCCGGGCGCTGGCATGCGCAGGTGGAAATGCTCAAGTACGCGCAGACGCGCAACAACGAGGCGCTGGCGCAGATCGCCGCGGGCGAGTTCATCGCCAGCGGTGCCTACGACCGCCACCTGCGCCGCCTGCGCGAACGCCTGCACGTGCAGCGCGACCAGACGGCCGATGCCATCGCGAAGTACTTCCCGCCCGGCACGCGGCTGAACCTGCCGCGCGGCGGGCTGCAGCTGTGGGTGGAGCTGCCCGAGCAGCGCTCCTCGGTCGAGGTGTTCGAGGCGGCGCTGCGCGAGCACATGCTGGTGTCGCCGGGCGCGCAGTTCTCGAACTCGGGGCGCTTCGACCACTACCTGCGCATCAACTGCGGCTGGCCTTATTCACCGGCCGTCGACGCGGGCCTGAAGCGGCTGGGCGAACTCGCGGCGCGGTGCCGCGCGCGCGAGGCACCGCGCCCGAAGGCCTGATTCAATCGAGCAGCGCGAGCGCGGCGTAGTCGCCGACCTTGTCGCCGAGACCCGCGGGCACGAGTTCGACGCCGCGCGTCAGCGGCGGCAGCCGGCCGTCGATCTGCGCCTGCAGCCGCGGCAGCAGGAAGTCGCGGTGGTGCCAGAACACGCTGCCGCCGAGGCTGATGCGCTGCAGGTCGAGCGTGGCGACCAGGTTGTAGAGCATGCGGCCCATGACGCGGCTGAGCGCGTCGACCACCTCGAGCGCATGCCGCTCGCCGGCCGAGGCGGCGGCGAACAGGTCGGGCGCGGGCTGGCCGAAGCGGCGGTCGATGGAGTTGCCGGCCACCAGCGCCTCGACGTCGCCGATGTTGCCGCAGCCGCAGAGCGCGCCGCTGCCGTCGTCGACCACGAAGCTGTGGCCCGCATGGCCCGCGTTGCCGTTCTTGCCGCGCAGCGCGCGGCCGTCCACGCACAGGCCCACGCCCACGCCGGTGCTCCAGGTGACGTAGGCGCAATGGTCGAAGCCCTGCAGCGCGCCCCAGTGGCGCTCGGCCTCGAGCGCGGCCACGGCGTCGTTCTCGACCCGCACCCAGCCGTAGCGCTGCGCGAGCGGCGCCTCGACCTGTGCCGTCATCCAGTCGTTGGGCAGGCCGCGCGCGGGGCCCGCGATGCCGCCGCAGATGTTGGGGGTGGCGAGTTCGACCTTGCCCTCGCGCAGCTCGAAGGGACCGGCCGAGGACACGCCCACGCGGTCGATGCTCGCGGGATCGATGTGCTGCTCGGCACAGACGGCATCGATCATGCGGATGATCTGCCGTGCCACGGCATCGTTGTCGCCGGTCTTCGCGGTCGGCTCGCTGCGCCGGCCGATCAGCGGCGCGTCGCTCGAGGTGGAAAGGCTCACGGCCACCTTGGTGCCGCCGATGTCGACGCAGGCTCTCATTGCGGTTGTCTTCTCTTTCAGGGGCGAAACGCCTACAGCAGCCGGGCCACCAGCGCGGCCAGCATGCTGAGCACCACCGTGCTCGCGATCGGCAGTTGCCATTCGCGGCCGAAGGCGCGGAACTCGAAATCGCCGGGCAATCGCCCGAAGCCGAAGCGGCGCAGCCAGGCGGTCAGGCCGCTCATGAGCACCAGCGCCAGGACGACGACGATCAGCCAGCGAAGCATGAAACCAGTCTAGCCCCGCAGGACGGCCAGCGCTTGTCGGTGAAGTTCGAGTGTGGCCGCCGCGATCACGCGGCCGTCGGACTGGAGCCCCAGCGGCCGGCCCTCCCAGTCGGTGATCACGCCGCCCGCGGCCTCGATCAGGCCGGCCGGGCCGAGGTAGTCGTAGGGCTGCAGGCCGGTCTCGACCACCAGGTCGATGGTGCCGCCCGCGAGTTGGGCATAGCCGTAGCAGTCGCCGCCGAAGCGGCGCATCGCGCACTGGCGGCTCAGCCGGTCGAAGGCCTGCCAGTCGGCGGGCGCGAAGATGTCGGGCGAGGTGGTGACGATGCGCGCCTTGGCGACCTCGCCGCAGGCGCTCGCGTGCACCGGCTGGCCGTCGCGCGTGGCGCCCGCGCCGGCCTGGCCGACCCAGCGTTCCTTGAGCACCGGCATGTCGACCATGCCGAACACCACGCGCTCGCCCTGCAGCACGCCGATCAGCGTGCCCCACAGCGGCGAGCCGGTGATGAAGCTGCGGGTGCCGTCGATCGGGTCGAGCACCCAGACGCGCTCGGCCTCGAGGCGCTCGGCGCCGTGTTCCTCGCCGTAGATGCCGTCGGCCGGCGCGCGCTGCGCGAGCAGCTCGCGCATGGCGCTCTCGGCCGCGCGGTCGGCCAGCGTGACCGGGCTTTCGTCGGCCTTGGTGATGATGTCCAGCGGGGTACGGAAATGGCGCATCGACTGGGCGGCGGCGGCGTCGGCCAGCGCCTGCGCGAGGCTCGGGAGATCGGCGTTGGAAGTGCTCATGGCGAAGGACTGCGGGCAAGGCGGCGGGGTTGCCGCGGACCCCGGATTAGACCCGACCTTGCGCCGGGGTCCAGGCCGAACTTGGATCGGCCCGGGGTTTGACCGGCGCCGCACCGCGTCCTAGCATGGTCCGAAAATTGCCGAGTGGAGACGACATGACCAGCTTCCAGCCCCTGCGCCGCGCGCTGCTCGCGGCCCTGCTCGGCACCGCCGCCGCCCTCGCCCACGCCACCCCGTCCGAGTCGGAGCACCGGCTGATCGACACGCTGATCCAGCGCGTGGCGAAGATGGGTTCGATGACCTTCCTGCGCAACGGCAGCGAGTACAACGCCGCCGACGCCGCCAAGCACATGCAGGCCAAGTACGAGCACTTCAAGAAGGAGATCGTGACCGCCGAGGACTTCATCGAGCGCTGTGCCACGCGCTCGGAGATGACCGGCCAGGCCTACCGCGTGAAGCTTACCAACGGCGTGGTCAGGGAATCGAACGAGTTCCTGCGCGCCGAGCTGCGCAGCCTGCGCGAGGACGCGAAGAAGACCGGCAAGGCCGGCTGAAGCGCGTCAGCGCTGCTGGCCCCACTTGCGCACCGTCAGGCGCTCGAGCGTCTTGAAGCCCAGGCTTTCCACCAGCAGACCGATCAGCACCACCAGCACCAGGCCCGCGAACACGCGGTCGGTATAGAGCTCGTTGCGGTTCTGGAAGATGTACCAGCCCAGCCCGCCCTTGCCCGAGGAGGCGCCGAACACCAGCTCGGCCGCGATCAGCGTGCGCCAGGCGAAGGCCCAGCCGATCTTGAGCCCCGAGAGGATCGACGGCAGCGCGGCCGGCACCAGGATCTGCAGCACGTAGCGCAGGCCCGTGAGGCCGTAGTTGCGCCCGGCCATGCGCAGGGTCTCGGGCACGCCCTGGAAGCCCGCGTAGGTGTTGAGCGCCAGCGGCCACAGCACCGAGTGGATCAGCACGAACACCAGGCTGCCGCGGCCCAGGCCGAACCACAGCAGCGCCAGCGGCAGCAGCGCGATCGCGGGCAGCGGGTTGAACATCGAGGTCAGCGTGTCCAGCAGGTCGCGGCCGATGCGCGTGGACACCGCGAGCGTGGTCAGCGCGAAGGCCAGCGCCACGCCCGCGAGATAGCCCTGCACCAGCACCGCGAGCGAGATGCGCACCTTCTCGAGCAGCTCGCCGCTGGCCAGGCCCTCGACCAGCGCACGCGCGGTGGCGCTGAAGGTGGGCAGCAGCAGGTCGTTGTCCTGCCAGCGCGCCGCCAGTTCCCACAGCAGCGCGATCGCGACCAGGATCAGGCCCTTGCGCAGCCAGGCCTGCGAGGCCAGGCGCGCGCCCAGCGGCAGCCGGCGCTCGACCGGCAGCTCGGTGAAGGGTTCGAGCGTGCGCTCGTACTCGGGGCGCACGGGGGGAAGGATCGCGCTCATCGGCCGGCCTCGGTGTCGTGTGCTTCGTCGAACAGCATGTCGTGGATGCGTTTCGCGGTCTGCTGGAACTCGGTGCCGCCGAGGCTGTCGAGCGTGAAGCCGTGGCTGTTGATCTCGGCGCGCATGCGCCCGGGATGCGGCGACAGCAGCGCGATGCGGTTGCCCACCACCAGCGCCTCCTCGATCGAGTGGGTGACGAACAGCAGCGTGAAGCGCACCTCTTCCCACAGCGCCAGCAGCTCCTGCTGCATGCGCCGGCGCGTGAGCGCGTCGAGCGCGGCGAAGGGCTCGTCCATCAGCAGCACGCGCGGCTGCATCGCGAGCGCGCGCGCGATCGCCACGCGCTGCTTCATGCCGCCCGAGAGCTGGTGCGGATGCACGTCGGCGAACTTCGAGAGGCCCACCTTGTCGAGGTAGTGCAGCGCGCGCTCGGCCGCCTCCTTGCGGCCCAGCGTGCGCGAGGCCAGCAGCGGGAACATCACGTTCTGCCGGACGGTCTTCCACGGCGGCAGCTGGTCGAACTCCTGGAACACCACGATGCGGTCGGGCCCGGGCCGCAGCACGCGCTCGCCGGCCAGCCGGATCTCGCCCTCGACCGGCGCGATGAAGCCCGCGACCGATTTCAGCAGGGTCGACTTGCCGCAGCCCGAGGGACCGAGCAGCACGAAGCGGTCGGCCTGGTGCACGTCGAAGCTCACGCGGTGCGTGGCGCGCACCACGCGCTCGGGCGTGCGGTACTCGAGGCTGACGCCGTCGACCTGCAACAGCGGCGTCGCGGCCTCCCGCGTGCGCGCCTCCTCGCGTGCCAGCTCCGGGAAGGAGGACCCGGCCGCGGGCGCCACCCGCTGCCGGTGGGCCAGGGCATCGGCCCGCGAATCCAGCACCGCCGCCGTGCTCGTCATCAGTTGCCCGAGGCGTTGTGCGCGTCGTCGAAGAAGTAGTCCTTCACCGAGGCCGGCTTGTTCCTGATCGCGCCCACGCGGTGCATGAAGTCGGCCAGCGCGTAGGTGTTCTGCGGCGTGGTCTTGAACTGCACCTCGGGGTTCCTGATGATCTTCAGCAGCAGCTCGCGGTCCAGCTTCGCGTTGCTGACCTTGAGGTAGATGTCGGCCGCCTTCTCGGGATTGGCGCTGACGAACTTCGCGGCCTCGTCGAGCGCGTCGATGAAGGCCTTGTAGGTCTTCGGGTTCTCGTTGCGGAATTTCTCGGTGGCGTAGAGCACCGTGGCCGACGAGGGGCCGCCCAGCACCTGGTAGGAGTTCAGCACGATGTGCGCCGCGGGGTTGCCCGCGAGCTCCTGCTCCTGGAACGGCGGGTTGCCGAAGTGGGCCGTGATCTCGGTGCCGCCCTTGATGATGGCCGCGGCCGCGTCGGGATGCGGCAGCGCTACGCTGATCTTGTCGAGCTTGTTGAATTCCTTGTCGCCCCAGAGCTTGGCCGAGGCGAACTGCAGCACGCGCGACTGCACCGACACGCCGACCGCGGGCAGCGCGATGCGGTCCTTGTCCGTGAAGTCGGCGATGGTCTTCACGTTCGGGTTGTTGCTCACCAGGTAGTAGGGGAAGTTGCCCAGCGAGGCCACGCCCTTGACGTTCTGCTTGCCCTTGGTGCGGTCCCACAGCGTGAGCAGCGGGCCGACGCCTGCGCCCGCGATCTCGATGTTGCCCGACAGCAGCGCGTCGTTGACCGCCGAGCCGCCCGAGAGCTTGACCCATTCGACCTTGGCGTCGACGCCCGCGGCCTTCGCGTGCTTCTCGATCAGCTTCTGGTCCTGCGCCACGTTGAGCAGCAGGTAGACGATGCCGAACTGCTCGGCGATGCGGATCTGGCCCTCGGCGTGCGCGGCGAGGCTGCCGGCCAGCAGGCCGAGGCCGGCGACGAGGGATGCAGCCTGGCGGGTGAAGCGGTTCATGGCGGGAAGGACTCCAAGGGAAGAAATTCGGGGTGCAGCGCTCCGCGCGGACCCGGCGTCGCCGGTCCGTCGAGGACGTTCGTCTGCGGAGGTGGTCGGTCTATCGGGGCTCGTCGCCCACGATGGTGGTGCGGTTGAGCCGGCGGCGCAGGTGGTCGGGCGTGCCCGCCGCCAGGTGCATCAGCGAGCGGTTGTCCCAGAACACGAGGTCATGGGGCGCCCATTGGTGGCGGTAGACGAATTCGGGCTTCACGCTGTGCGCGAACAGCTCGGACAGGAGTTCATCGCTTTCTTCCTTGGGCAGGCCGACGATGCGGGTGGTGAAGTGCTCGCTGACGAACAGCGCCTTGCGCCCGGTCTCGGGATGCGTGCGCACCACCGGCTGCACCGCGGGCGCGACCTGGTCGATCTGCGCCTGCGAGAGCTTGGGCCGCCACGGGTTCCTGGCGCGCAGTTCCTCGTACTTGGCGAGGTAGCTGTGCTCGGCCTTGAGCGGCAGGATGCGCTGCTGCAGTTCGCTCGGCAGTGCTTCCCACGCCAGGTGCTGGTCGGCGAACAGCGTGTCGCCGCCCTCGCTGGGTAGTTCCTGTGCGTGCAGCAGGGAGCCGAGGCTGGGCTTGGGCTTGTAGGAGATGTCGGAATGCCAGTAGACGCCCGCGTCGCCGAGGCCGATGGGCTCGCCGTTCTCCTTGATGTTGGAGACGATGAGGATCTCGGGATGGTTCTTGAGCTGGAACTGGTGCAGGACGTGGATCTCGAGCGGGCCGAAGCGGCGGCTGAAGTCGATGTGCTGCTGGGGGGTGATCTGCTGGTTGCGGAAGACCAGGACGTGGTGGTCGAGGTGGGCGCGGTGGATGCGGGCGAAGTCTTCTTCCGGGATGGGGCGCGCGATATCGAGGCCGATGACTTCGGCGCCTACGGGGGCGGGGAAGGGGCGGATCTCGAAGGATTGGGTGCGCTCGGGGACGAGGACTTGGCTCATGTGCCGCAATGTAGGCGGGGATGGGGGGTTGGGCAACGAACTCTTCGTTGAATGCTTATGACTGTCTGGGGCGTTTTTTCTTTGGCTCTCTCTGGTGAGGCTGTCGGCCGGGTCTCGCCCCGGCGGGCGAGTCACTTTCTCTTGTCTCGCCAAGAGAAAGTAACCAAAGAGAAGGCGACCCCGCTGTCTGTGTCCCTCCGCTTCGCTGCGGGCAACCTGCGGTGCTCGGAGAAAGCGGGGGTCCGCAGAACTCGCTCCACTTCGTTGCGCTCAGACAGCTGCGGCCCTTATCCCGCTTTCTCCTGCGCTCCTCGGCACAGCCAGAGGGGATGAGGGTCAACGCGCCATGGCGCGTCCTTGTGTGGTGTGTGGGAGTGCAAAGGCCCTCGGCCTTCTTCTACCTGGGCCGAGCGAAGCGACGGCCCGAAGGGTCTGCTGGGCCGAGCGCAGCGATGGCCCGACCCACCCCCTCTGGCTGCGCCGAGGAGCGCAGCGTTTCGCGGATCAGGGCTCGCAGCTGTTTGAGCGAAGCGAGTTCTGCGAGACCCCGCGAAACGCGAGCACCGCAGGTTGCCC
>NZ_JAHUTH010000040.1:0-79324 GCF_025376855.1 Variovorax endophyticus | reverse complement strand
GCCGACGCCTGCGTTGCCCGCCGACAGCACGCCGCCCTTGGCGATGCTGACTGCGCCTGCGACGCTGCCATTGCCCGCCAGGGTTGCACCGCCCTGTACTTGGACGGCACCAGTGCCCGTCGCGCTACCGCTCGCGTTGTTCAAGGCCAGCGTGCCCGCGGCCACCGTGGTGCCACCGGTATAGGTGTTGGCGCCACTCAGGTCGAGCGTGCCGCTGCCCACCTTGACGACCGAACCACCGGCGCCGCTGATCGTGCCCGACACCGTCGTGCTGCTGTTCAGTGCACCCGTGGTCAGCGCCTTCGCGCCCAGCAGCACATCGCCCGCGCCGCCAAGAGCGCCAACATTCACGCCAGTGCTCGCCTGGTCGATGCGCACCTGCGCCCCAGCCTGGTTCAGCACCGTGGCCTTGGTGGCCGATGCATCGTCCGCGAAGGCCAGCACGCCGCCCGCGGCGTTGGTGATGGTCGACGTGCCCGCGCTCGCCTTGTCCTGGAAGCGCACCGTGCCCTGGTTGCCGATGGCCGTGGTGCCGGCATCGAAGCCGCCACCCAGTTGCAGCGTCGCACCCGAGGCCACGCTCGCCGCGCCGCCGCCGAGCGCGCCGGTCACATCGGTGAGCAAGGTACCCGCGTCGACGAACGTGCCGCCGGCATAGGCATTGGCCGCGCCGAGCCGCAAGCTGCCCACGCCGAGCTTGCGCAGGCTGCCCGCGCCGCTCACGCTGCCGTTGAGCGCCAGCGTGCGGGCCGCGTCGATGTCGAAGCGGTTGTTGCCCGCCCCCAGGCTCACCGCACGCGCACTGGCGGTGTCGCCCGTCACGCGCAAGGTCGTGCCTTCGAGCGCGAGGCCGCCCGCCGCGGCGCCGAGATTGGCATCCGAGGCGATCTGCAGGATGCCGCCCTTGATGGTCGTGCCGCCGCTGTAGCTGTTGCTGCCATCGAGCACCAGCGTGCCGAGGTCTTCCTTGACCAGGCCGCCCGTGCCGGTCAGCGACGACGCAATGGTCGCGGTCATGCCCGTACCGGCCGCACTGCCGTCGCCGACACGCACGGTCGTCGCGGCATTGCCCAGTTCGATCGCGTCGCCCTGAACGCGGTAGCCGTTGGTCGCGAACTGCGCACCGGTGATGCGCACGATGCCCTTGTCGTCGTTGACGTCGACGGTGCCGGCACTGCTGCCGAACACAGCGAACTGGTCCTGCACCCAGGCCGCGTTGATCTTGCCGTCCGCACCGGTCCAGCCGTCGCCCGGCACGCCCACGCGCCAGGTGCCGCTGCCGCCGGCCACCTGGCCATCGTTGTACTTGGTGCTGTCGCCACCGTCCCAGAAGTTCAGCGACAGGCCCGCGCGATTGACGAGATTGACCTGCTGTGCCACCGAGGTCTGCACCTGCAGGTCGGCTGCGGCACCCGGCGCGGTGCCGATGTCGAGGCCGTTGTCCGTCAGGCTGCCGGTGTAGCTGATGAGCCGGTACAGGCCCGCGCCGAAGCTGCCGCCCGCGGACTGCGCCACATTGAGCGTGCCGTCCAGGCGCAGGTCGCCGTTGACGTTGACGAGGTCGTTGAGCGGGCCACCCACCGTGTTGGCCTGGCCCAGGTCGTAGTTCATTACCGCGCCGTCGGCCAGGCTCAGGCTGCCCAGTGTCAGCGTGCCCACGCCCCCATTGCCCGCCGACAGCACACCGCCCTTGGCGATGTTCACGGAACCGGCGATGCTGCCATTGCCGGCCAGCGTCGCACCGCCCTGGATCTGCACGGCGCCCGAGCCGGTCGCGCTACCGCTCGTGTTGTTGGCCGCGAGCGTGCCGCCCGCCACCGTGGTGCCACCGGTGTAGGTGTTGGCACCGCTGAGTTCGAGCGTGCCGCTGCCCACCTTCACGACCGAGCCACCGCTGCCGCCGATCGTGCCCGACACCGTCGTGCTGGTGTTCAGGCCGCCCGTGGTCAGCGCCTTCGCGCCGAGGAACACCTCACCCGCGCCTTCGAGCGAGCCGATGCCCACGCCCGCGTTGGTGAGGCTGCCGATGCGCAGCTGCCCACCCGCGCCGTTCACCACCGTCGCCTGGTCCGCGCTCACGCGATCGGCCAGGTTGATCACCCCGCCGCTCTCGTTGACCAGGCGTGCCTGGCCCGCGCTCGCGTCGTCGAGCAGGTCGACGCGACCGCCCGCGAAGTTCGTGATCCGGGCCTTGCCGCCCTCCGCGTTGAACCACAGCGTGGTCGAGCCGCCCCGGTTCTCGATCACCGAACTGCCGGCGCTCGCGCTGTCGCGGAACCCGACCGAGGCGTCATGGTTCACCGTGATGGTCGCGTCGCCCGCCGAGCTGCTGTCGCGGAACGCGAGGAAGCCGCCGTTGTCGGTCGGCGCACTGCCGCGCGCGGCCACCGTGATCGCGAGCTTGCCCGCGTCGGCCGTGTTGGTGAAGGCCAGCGAGGCATTGCCCGCCACCGATACCGCTCCCGTGCCCAGCGCGTCCGTGACCAGGGCCTCGACCGAGCCCGCGGCCACATCGGTGCCGCCGACGTATGCATTGGCCGCGCCGAGCTGCAGGGTGCCGGCGCCGGTCTTGCGCAGGCTGCCCGTACCACTGACCGCACCGTTCAGCACGACGGTCTTGTCGATGTCGAAGCTGTTGACACCCGTGCCCAGGGTCACGACACGCTTGCTCGCGGTGTCGCCGGTCACATGCAGCGTGGTGCCTTCGAGTGCGAGGCCGCCCGCGGCCGCACCGAGGTTCGCATCCGATGCGATCTGCAGGATGCCGCCCCTGATGGTGGTGCCGCCGCTGTAGCTGCTGCTGCCATCGAGCACCAGCGTGCCGAGGTCTTCCTTGACCAGGCCGCCCGTGCCGGTCAGCGACGACGCAATGGTCGCGGTCATGCCCGTACCGGCCGCACTGCCGTCGCCGACACGCACGGTCGTCGCGGCATTGCCCAGTTCGATCGCGTCGCCCTGAACGCGGTAGCCGTTGGTCGCGAACTGCGCACCGGTGATGCGCACGATGCCCTTGTCGTCGTTGACGTCGACGGTGCCGGCGCTGCCGCCGAACACCGCGAACTGCCCCTGCACCCAGGCCGCGTTGATCTTGCCGTCGGCACCGGTCCAGCCATCGCCCGGCACGCCCACGCGCCAGGTGCCCGAACCACCGGCCACCTGGCCGTCGTTGTACTTGCTGTTGTCGCCGCCATCCCAGAAGTTCAGCGACAGGCCCGCGCGATTGACCAGGTTGACCTGTTGGGCCACCGAGGTCTGCACCTGCAGATCGGCCTTGGCGCTCGGCGCCGTACCGATGTCGAGACCGTTGTCGGTCAGGCCACCGGTGTAGTTCATCAGCCGGTAGATGCCCGCGCCGAACTTGCCGCCAGCTGTCTCGCTCACATTGAGCGTTCCGTCGAGCTGCAGGTTGCCGTTGACGTTGACGAGGTCGTTAAGGGCACCGCCGGCAACACCGGCCTGGCCCAGGTCGTAGTTGAGCACCGCGCCATCGGCCAGGCTCAGACTGCCAACCGTCAGCGTGCCCGCACCGCCATTGCCCGCGGAAAGCACACCGCCCTTGGCAACGTTCACCGCACCCGCGATGCTGCCCGTGCCCGCGAGCGTGGCACCCGACTGCACCAGCACCGCACCCGCACCGGTCGCGCTCCCGCTGGCGTTGTTAGCGCTCAGCGTGCCACCCGTCACCGTCGTGCCACCGGTGTAGCTGTTGGCACCTGTGAGCGTCAGCGTTCCGCTGCCCACCTTGACCACCGAACCGCCCGCGCCGCCGATCGTTCCCGATACCGTCGTGCTGGTGTTCAGTCCACCGGTGGTCAGTGCCTTCGCGCCCAGCAGCACGTTGCCCGCGCCATCGAGTGCGCCGACGTTCACGCCCGTGGTCGCCTGGTCGATGCGCAGTTGCGCGCCGGCCTGGTTGAGCACCTTGGCCTTGGTGGCCGAGGCGTCGTCCGCGAAGGCCAGCACGCCGCCCGCGGCATTCGTGATGGTGGACGTTCCCGCGCTTGCCTTGTCCTGGAAGCGAACGGTTCCCTGGTTGCCGATCGCGGTGGTGCCGGCGTCGAAGCCGCCATCCAGTTGCAGCGTGGCACCCGAAGCCACGCTCGCCGCGCCGCTGCCGAGTGAACCGGTCACACCGGTGGCCAGCGTTCCGACGTCGACGAAGGTGCCGCCCGCGTAGTTGTTGGCCGCCCCGAGCCGCAAGGTGCCCGCGCCGATCTTGCGCAGGCTGCCCGCGCCGCCGATCGTGCCGTTCAGCGCGACGGTCTTGTCGATGTCGAGGCTGTTGCTGCCCGCACCCAGGCTCACGGTGCGCGTGCCGGCGGTGTCGCCCGTCACATGCAGCGTGGTGCCTTCGAGCGCGAGCCCGCCCGTGGCCGCGCCGAGATTCGCATCCGATGCGATCTGCAGGATGCCGCCCTTGATGGTGGTTCCGCCCGCATAGCTGTTGCTGCCGCCGAGCACCAGCATGCCCAGGTCTTCCTTGACCAGTCCGCCCGCGCCCGTCAGCGAGGACGCGATGGTCGCGGTCATGCCCGCACCCGCGTTCGTGCCATCGCCCACGCGCACGGTGGTGGCCGCGCCGCCGAGCTCGATCGCATCGCCCTGCAGCCGGTAGCCACTGGTGGCGAACTGCGCGCCGTTGATGCGCACCCTGCCGTTGCCATCGTCCACGTCGACGGTGCCCGCGACGCCGCCGAACACCGCGAACTGGTTCTGTGCCCAGGCCGCGTTGATCTTGCCGTCCGCACCGGTCCAGCCGTCGCCCGGCACGCCCACGCGCCAGGTGCCCGAGCCACCGGCGATCTGGCCGTCGTTGTATTTGCTCGCGTCGCTGCCGTCCCAGAAATTCAGGGACAGGCCCGCGCGATTGACGAGATTCACCTGCTGCGCCACCGAAGTCTGCACCTGCAGGTCGGCCGCCACGCCAGGCGTCGTGCCGATGTCGAGACCGTTGTCGGTCAGGCCACCCGTGTAGTTGATGAGCCGGTAGATGCCCGCGCCGAAAACGCCGCCCTTCGACTGCGCCACATTGAGCGTGCCATCGAGCTGCAGGTTGCCGTTGACGTTGACCAGGTCGTTGAGCGCTCCGCCGGCCACGCCGGCCTGTCCCAGGTCGTAGTCGAGCACCGCGCCGCTGGCGAGGCTCAGGCTGCCCAGCGTCAGCGTGCCAGCGCCGCCATTGCCAGCCGACAGCACACCGCCCTTGGCGATGTTGACCGCGCCCGAAATGCTGCCCGTGCCCGCGAGCGTCGCACCCGACTGCACCTGCACCGCACCCGTGCCCGTCGCGCTGCCGCTCGCGTTGTTCGCGGCGAGCGTGCCGCCCGCCACCGTCGTGCCGCCGGTGTAGGTATTGCCGCCCGTGAGCGTCAATGTCCCGCTGCCGACCTTGACGACCGAACCGCCCGCGCCGCTGATCGTGCCCGACAGCGTCGTACTGGTATTGAGCCCGCCGGTAGTCAGCGCCTTCGCGCCCAGCAACACGTTGCCCGCGCCATCGAGTGCGCCAACGTTCACGCCCGTGGTCGCCTGGTCGATGCGCAGTTGCGCGCCCGCCTGGTTGAGCACCGTGGCCTTGTCGGCCGAGGCGTTGCCCGCGAAGGCCAGCACGCCGCCCTTGGCATTGGTGATGGTCGAGGTGCCCGCGTTCGCCTTGTCCTGGAAGCGCACGGTGCCCTGGTTGCCGATCGCTGTGGTGCCGGCGTCGAATGCGCCATCCAGTTGCAGCGTGGCACCCGAGGCCACGCTCGCCGCGCCACTGCCGAGTGAGCCGGCCACGCCGGTAGCCAACGTACCCACGTCGACGAAAGTGCCGCCCGCGTAGTTGTTGGCCGCGCCGAGCCGCAAGGTGCCCGTGCCGATCTTGCGCAGGCTGCCCGCGCCGCTCACTGCCCCGTTGAGCGCCAGCGTGCGAGCCGCATCGATGTCGAAGCTGTTGCTGCCTGCGCCCAGGCTCACGGTGCGGGTGCCGGCGGTGTCGCCGGTCACATGCAGGGTCGTACCTTCGAGCGATAGGCCACCCGTGGCTGCGCCAAGGTTGGCATCCGATGCGATCTGCAGGATGCCGCCCTTGACGGTGGTGCCGCCCGCATAGCTGCTGGTGCCATCCAGCACCAGCGTGCCGAGGTCTTCCTTCACCAATCCACCCGCGCCAGTCAGCGAAGACGCGATGGTCACGGTCATGCCGGCACCCGCATTCGTGCCGTCGCCCACGCGCACGGTGGTGGCCGCGCTGCCGAGCTCGATCGCATCGCCCTGCACGCGGTAGCCATTGGTGGCGAACTGCGCACCGGTGATGCGCACGGTGCCATTGGCATCGTCCACGTCGACGGTGCCAGCGACGCCGCCGAACACCGCGAACTGGTTCTGCGCCCAGGCCGCGTTGATCTTGCCGTCCGCACCGGTCCAGCCATCGCCCGGTATACCCACGCGCCAGGAGCCGCTGCCGCCGGCCACCTGGCCGTCGTTGTACTTGCTGTTGTCGCCGCCATCCCAGAAGTTCAGCGACAGGCCCGCGCGATTGACCAGGTTGACCTGCTGGGCCACCGAGGTCTGCACCTGCAGGTCGGCCGCCGCGCCCGGTGCCGTGCCGATGTCGAGACCGTTGTCGGTCAGGCCGCCCGTGTAGTTCATCAGCCGATAGATGCCAGCGCCGAACTTGCCGCCAGCGGTCTCGGCCACATTGAGCGTGCCATCGAGCTGCAGGTTGCCGTTGACGTTGACGAGGTCGTTGAGCGCACCGCCGGCAACACCGGCCTGACCCAGGTCGTAGTTGAGCACCGCGCCGTCGGACAGGCTCAGGCTGCCAACCGTCAGCGTTCCCGCACCGCCATTGCCCGCGGACAGCACGCCACCCTTCGCGATGTTCACCGCGCCCGCGATGCTGCCGGTGCCCGCGAGCGTGGCACCCGACTGCACTTGCACTGCGCCCGTGCCCGTCGCACTGCCGCCCGCGTTGTTCGCGGCCAACGTGCCGCCCGCCACGGTGGTCCCGCCGGTATAGGTGTTGGCACCGCTGAGCGCGAGCGTTCCGCTGCCCACCTTGATGACAGAGCCGCCCGCGCCACTGACCGTGCCCGACAGCGTCGTGCTGGTGTTGAGACCGCCGGTGGTCAGCACCTTCGCGCCCAGCAGCACGTTGCCCGCGCCACCCAGGGCGCCGATGTTCACACCGGTACTTGCCTGGTCGATGCGCACCTGCGCGCCCGCCTGATTCAGCACCGTGGCCTTGTTGGCCGACGCGTCGTCCGCGAAGGCCAGCACGCCACCCTTGGCATTGGTGATCGTCGAGGTACCCGCGTTCGTCTTGTCCTGGAAGCGCACCGTGCCCTGGTTGCCGATGGCCGTGCTGCCGGCGTTGAAGCCGCCATCCAGTTGCAACGTGGCACCCGAAGCCACGCTCGCCGCACCGCTGCCGAGGGCGCCCGTGACGCCGGTGGCCAATGTGCCCGCGTCGACGAAGGTGCCGCCCACGTAGTTGTTGGCCGCGCCGAGCCGCAAGGTGCCCGCGCCGATCTTGCGCAGGCTGCCCGCGCCGCTGATCGTGCCGTTCAGCGCGACGGTCTTGTCGATGTCGAAGCCGTTGCTGCCCGCGCCCAGACTCACCGTACGCGCACTGGCGGTGTCGCCCGTCACGTGCAGCGTGGTGCCTTCGAGCGCGAGCCCTCCCGCGGCCGCACCGAGGTTCGCGTCCGAAGCGATCTGCAGGATGCCGCCCTTGATAGTGGTTCCGCCCGCGTAGCTGTTCGTGCCGCTCAGCACCAGCGTGCCCAGGTCTTCCTTGACCAGGCCGCCCGCGCCGGTCAGCGAGGACGCGATGGTCGCGGTCATGCCCGCGCCCGCCGCACTGCCGTCGCCCACGCGCACGGTCGTGGCCGCGCTGCCGAGGTCGATCGCGTCGCCCTGCACGCGGTAGCCATTGGTCGCGAACTGCGCACCCGTGATGCGCACCGTGCCATTGCCATCGTCGACATCGACGGTGCCCGCGACACCGCCGAACACCGCGAACTGGTTCTGCGCCCAGGCCGCATTGATCTTGCCGTCCGCACCCGTCCAGCTGTCGCCCGGCGCGCCCACGCGCCAGGTACCCGAGCCGCCGGCGATCTGGCCGTCGTTGTACTTGCTCGCGTCGCTGCCGTCCCAGAAGTTCAGCGACAGGCCCGAGCGGTTCACGAGGTTGACCTGCTGGGCCACCGAGGTCTGCACCTGCAGATCCGTTTTGGAACCCGGCGTCGTACCGATATCCAGGCCGTTGTCGGTCAACCCACCCGTGTAATTGATGAGCCTGTAGATACCCGCGCCGAACACCCCGCCCTTCGACTGCGCCACGTTGAGCGTGCCGTCGAGCTGCAGGTTGCCGTTGACATTGACCAGGTCGTTGAGTGCCCCACCGGCCACGCCGGCCTGCCCCAGGTCATAGTTGAGCACCGCGCCATTGGCGAGGCTCAGGCTGCCAACCGTCAGCGTTCCCGCACCGCCATTGCCCGCGGACAGCACACCACCCTTCGCGATGTTCACCGCGCCCGCGATGCTGCCCGTGCCCGCGAGCGTCGCACCCGACTGCACCTGCACCGCACCCGTGCCCGTCGCACTGCCGCTCGCGTTGTTCGCGGCCAGCGTGCCGCCCGCCACCGTCGTGCCGCCGGTGTAGGTGTTGGCACCGCTGAGCGAGAGCGTGCCGCTGCCCACCTTGACGATCGAACCACCGGTGCCCGAACCGGGCTGCGCGAAGACGCTGCCCTTGTCGCTCACGACGCCCGAGATCGTGTCGCCCGCGTTCAGCCCGCCGAGCGTGAGCTGCGTGGCACCGAGCACGACCCCGCCCGCGCCCGACAGCGAACCGAGTTCGACGCCGGCCTTCGAGGTCAGGACCGAGACGTCGACCACGCCGCCCGCGGCGTTGGTCAGGGTCGACTTCGCGCCGCTCGCGCTGTCGAAGAACGCCACCAGGCCGCCGGAGGCGTTGGCGATCTTCGCGCTGCCGGCCGTGGCGGCCCCGGCGAAGGCCAGCAGGCCCTTGTCGCCGTTGGAGATCGTCGCCGTTCCCGCGCTGGAGGCGCCGACGAAGCGGATCACGCCGCCCGCGTTGGCGAGGGTCGCGTTGCCGGCGCTGGCGCTGGTGCCGAATTGCAGTTCGTTCGTCGTCGCTGACTGCCAGCCCTTGCCGTTGACCACGATGTTCGCGGCGGCCGCCGTCGCGGTCTGCCCGAACAGGAGCATGTTGCCGTCGTCGCTCGACCCCGCCCGGCCGACCGTGTAGCTGTTGCTGCCGCCGCTGGCCGATCCGCGCAGCGTCAGCGAGGTGTCGTTGCCCTGCTGCAGCACCGCGCCGCTGCCGAGCGCGCCGCTGGCGGTGGTGGTGATGGCCGCGCCGTCGCGCAGCACCGTGCCGCCGCTGTAGCTGCCGGCCTGCGCCAGGCTCAGCGTGCCGCCCTTGCCGGTAACCGTGAGCGCGCCCTTGCCGCTGACCGCGCCGCCGATGCCGAAGCTGTTGCTGCCCAGGTCGACGGTGCCGCCGCCCGTGCCCAGCGCCAACGCGCGCGTGCTCACGAAGTTCGCGGCGCCCGCGCCGATGCGCAGCGTGCCGCCGTCGAGGCCGAGGCCCGTTCCGGCCTTGCCGAGGTTGGCGTCGGCCGTGATCTGCAGGATGCCGCCCTTGACCGTGGTGCCGCCCGCATAGCTGTTGACGCCGCCGAGCACCAGCGTGCCCAGGTCGTCCTTCACGAGGCCGCCGGTGCCCGTGATCGCCGCGTCGATGGTCGCGCTCATGCCCGCGCCCGCGGCGGTGCCATCGCCGACGCGGATGACCGAGCCCGCCGTGTTCATCGTGAGCGCATCGCCGCCGATGGTGTAGCCGTCGACCGCGAACTGCGCGCCGCCCAGGCGCACCGCGCCGCCCACGCCCTTGTTGTCGACCGTGACGGTGCCGGCCTTGCCGCTGAAGATCGCGAAGCCGTCCTGCACCCAGGTGCCGTTGGCCAGGCCATTGGCATCGGTCCAGTTGTCGCCCGGCCCGCCCGCGCGCCAGGTACCGCTGCCGCCGGCAATCTTGCCGTCGTTGACGTTGGCGGCGTTGCCGCCGTCCCAGAGGTTGAGCACCAGCCCGTCGGTGTTCAGCAGGTTGACCTGGTTGGCCACCGAGGTCTGCAACCAGAGCTTGCTCGCATCGGTGGGCGCCGTGCCGATCACCAGCCCGTTGTCGGTCAGCGTGCCGGTGTAGTTGATGAGGCGGTACAGCCCCGCGCCGAACTTGCCGCCCGCGGTCTCGCTCACGTTGAGCGTGCCGTCGAGCCGCAGGTTGCCGTTGACGTTGATCAGGTCGTTGAGCGATCCGCCCGCCACGCCGGCCTGGCCCAGCTGGTAGTTCAGCACCGACCCCGCATTGAGGGCCAGGCCGCCCACGGTCAGCGTGCCCGCGCCGTTGCCGGGGTTCACCGCGCCGCCGTTCGCCACGGTGACCGTGCCCGCGATGGTTCCCGTGCCGGCCAGCGTCGCGCCCGACTGCACCTGCACCGCGCCCGTGCCGGTGGCGCTGTCGCTCTTGTTGGTCACGCTCAGCGTGCCCGCGGCCACCGTGGTGCCGCCGGTGTAGCTGTTGGCGCCGCTCAGCGTGAGCGTGCCGGCGCCGACCTTGACGATCGAGCCGCCGGTGCCCGATCCCGGCTGCGCGAAGACGCTGCCCTTGTCGCCGACGACACCCGAGAGCGTGTCGTTGCCGCCGAAACCGCCCACCGTGAGACGCGTGGCACCGAGCACCACCGCGCCCGAGCCCGAGAGCGAGCCGAGTTCGACGCCGGTCTTGGCGGTCGAGCCCGAGACATCGACCGTGCCCGTCGACTTGACGACGGTGCTCGTGGTGCCGGTCGCAGTGTCGGCGAACTGCAGCATGCCGCCCTGGTTGTCGATCGCCGCCTTGGCCGCCGACGACGCACCGATGAAGGACAGCAGGCTGTTGGCGCCGTTGGTGATCGTCGCGCTGCCCGCGCTCGACTTCGCCGCGAAGACGACCGCCGCGCCCTTGTTGTTGATGGTGGCATTGGCGCCGACGGCGCCGTCGAGGAACTGCAGCGAGTTCCGGTCCGGGTCCTGCCAGCCCGCGCCGAACAGCGCGATCTTCGCCGCGGCGGCGGTCGCGTTCTGCGCGAAGGCCAGCGTGTTGTTGGCCGAGACGCCGGCCGTGCCGACGATGTAGTTGTTCGAACCGGCGCCGCCGCCGGTCGAGAAGAGCAGCGTCGTGTCGCTGTCGACCTGCCGCACGTCGCCGCTGCCCAGCGCGCCGGCGGCAAAGGCCGTGATGCTGGCGCCGCCGCGCAGCGAGGTGCCACCCGCGAAGCTGTTGGCCTTGGAGAGCAGCAGCGTGCCACCCTTGCCGGTGACGGTGAGCGCGCCCTTGCCGCTGAGCACGCCATCGACCTCGTAGGCGTTGTTTGCCAGGTCCAGCGTGCCGCCGCCCGTGCCGAGCGCGATATCGCGCGCGGTGCCCAGCGGACCCGAGCCCGCGGCGATGGCCAGCGTGCCGCCGTCGAGCGCGAGATCGCCGGCCGCGGCACCGAGGTTGGCATCGGAGGAGATCCGCAGCACGCCGGCCTTCACCGTGGTGCCGCCCGCATAGCTGTTCTTGCCGCTGAGCACCAGCGTGCCGCCATCGTCCTTCACCAAGCCGCCGGCACCGCCGATCGCGGCGGCGATGGTGGCGCTCATGCCCGTGCTCGCCGCGGTGCCGTCGCCCACGCGCACCACCGTGGCGGGCGCATCGATGGCGAGCGCGCTGCCATTCACCGTGTAGCCGCTGACCGCGAACTGCGCGCCGCCCATGCGCACCGCGCCGCCGGGGCCGGTGTTGTCGACGGTGACGGTGCCGGCCTTGCCCGCGAAGATCGCGAAGCCGCCCTGCTGCCAGCTCGCATTGAGCTTGCCGTCGACGCCGGTCCAGTTGGTCGACGGGCCGCCCGCGCGCCAGGTGCCGCTGCCGCCGCTGACCTTGCCGTCGTTGATGTTGGCGCTGCCCGTGCCGTCCCACATGTTGAGCGTGAGGCCGCTGGCGTTCAGCAGGTTGACCTGGTTCGCGATCGAGGTCTGCACCTGCAGGTTGGCGGCGCTCGTGGGCGCGGTGCCGATGTCCAGGCCGTTGTCGGTCAGCGTGCCGGTGTAGTTGATGAGGCGGTACAGCCCCGCGCCGAACTTGCCGCCGGCCGTCTGCGCCACGTTGAGCGTGCCGTCGAGCTGCAGGTTGCCGTTGACGTTGATGAGGTCGTTGAGCGAGCCGCCGGCGACGCCGGCCTGGCCCAGGTCGTAGTTCAGCACCGCGCCGCTGGCCAGGCTCAGCCCCCCTAGCGTCAGCGTGCCGGCGCCACCATTGCCGGCAGCCAGCACGCCGCCCTTGGCCACGCTCACCGTGCCCGCGATGCTGCCGGTGCCCGCGAGCGTCGCGCCCGACTGCACCTGCACCGCGCCCGTGCCGGTGGCACTGCCGCTCGCGTTGTTCGCGGCCAGCGTGCCGGCCGCCACCGTGGTGCCGCCGGTGTAGGTGTTGGCGCCCGTCAGCGCGAGCGTGCCCGTGCCCACCTTGACCACCGCGCCGCCCGTGCCCGCGCCCGGCTGCGCGAAGGCGCTGCCCTTGTCGCTCACGATGCCCGAGATCGTGCCGCTGGCATTCAGGCCACCCAGCGTGAGCCGCGTGGCGCCCAGCACCACGTTGCCCGCGCCCGAGAGCGCGCCGAGCGAGAGGCCTGTCTTGGCGGTCACGCCCGACACGTCGACCACGCCACCCGCGGCATTGGTCAGCGTCGCGTTCGCGCCCGTCGAACTGTCGGCGAAGTAGACCGTGCCGCCCTTCGCATTGGCGATCTTCGAGCTGCCTGCCGTGGCCGAGTCGGCGAAGCTCACGAGGCTGTTGGCGCCGTTCGAGATCGTCGCGCTGCCCGCGCTCGCGCTCTGCTGGAACGAGACCGCGCCGCCCAGGTTGCCGATGGTGGACGTGCCGGCGCTGGAGGTGTCGCCGAACTGCACGGTGTTCGCCGTGGCCGATTGGCCGCCGCTGCCGTTCACGTCGATGTCCGCGCTGCCGGCCGTCGAGCTCTGCGTGAAGACCAGGCGGTTGTCGCTGTCGGCAATGCCGGCGCGCCCCACGGTGTAGCTGTTCCCGCCCGCGCTGGCCGCGTTGAGGAAGCTCACCCGCGTGCCGCTGCCCTGCTGGAGCACCGCGCCGCTGCCGAAGGCGCCGCTGGCGCCCGCGTTCACGCTCGCGCCACCCTGGACCACGGTGCCGCCCTTGTAGCTACTGGCCACCGCCAAGTTCAGCACGCCACCCTTGCCGGTGACGCTCAGCGCGCCATTGCCACTGATGGCACCGCCGAAGCCCCAGGTCGAATTGCCGAGGTCGATGGTGCCGCCGCCCGCGCCCAGCGCCAGCGCGCGCGCGCTGGCGAGCGACCCGCTGCCCGTCGCGATGCGCAGGGTGCCGCCGTCGAGCACCAGGCCCTTGCCGGCCGCGCCGAGGTTGTTGTCGGCCGAGAACTGCAGGATGCCGCCCTTGACCGTGGTGCCGCCCGTGTAGCTGTTCTTGCCGCTGACGATCAGCACGCCGCCGTCGTCCTTGACCAGCCCGCCGGTGCCGCCGATCGCGGCCGCGATGGTCGCGGTCATGCCCGCGCTCGCGGCCGTGCCGTCGCCCACGCGGACCACGGTGTTCGCCGCGTTGATGGTGAGCGGGTCGCCGTTGATCGTGTAGCCGTCGACCGCGAACTGCGCGCCGCCCAGGCGCACCGCGCCGCCCACGCCCTTGTTGTCGACCGTGACGGTGCCGGCCTTGCCGCTGAAGATCGCGAAGCCGTCCTGCACCCAGGTGCCGTTGGCCAGGCCGTTGGCATCGGTCCAGTTGTCGCCGGGCGAACCGGCGCGCCAGGTGCCGCTGCCGCCTTCGACCTGGCCGTTGTTGAAGGCCGCGGCATTGCTGCCGTCCCACAGGTTGAGCGTGAGGCCGCCGGTATTGACCAGGTTGACCTGGTTGGCCGTATTCGTCTGCAGCGTGAGGTAGCTCAGCGGGGTCGGCGCGCTGCCGATCGTCATCGCATTGGCGGTGAGCGTGCCCGTGTAGTTGATGAGCCGGTAGATGCCGGCGCTGAAACTGCCGCCGGCCGACTGGGCGAGGTTGAGGGTGCCCGCCAGCGAGAGATTGCCGTTGACGGTCAGCAGGTCGTTGTAGGCCCCACCGACCACGCCCGCCTTGCCGAGTTGCATCTCGAGCGTCGAGCCCGCGGCGAGCGTGAGCGCGCCGGTGGTCAGCGCGCCCACGCCGCCGTTGCCGACCGACAGGCGCGCACCGAGCGCCACGTTCACGGGACCGGCGATCGCGCCGCTGCCCATGAGCGTGGCGCCCGTCTGCACCTGCACCGCGCCCGTGCCCGTGGCGCTGCCGCTCGCGTTGTTGATGCTCAAGGTGCCCGCGGTCACCGTGGTGCCGCCGGTGTAGGTGCTCGCGCCGCCCAGCGTGAGCGTGGCGGTGCCCTGCTTCACGATGCTGCCGGCGCCCGAAATCTGGCCGTTGAGCGTCAGGCTCGGCCCGGAGATCGCCAGCGAGTTCGACTTGCCGATGGCGAAGGCATTGCCCAGCGTCAGCGCCGCGTTGCCCGACAGCGCCGTGTCGCCCTCGATCGACACCGCGCCCGTACCCAGCGCGGTGTTGCTACCGAGCACGACCGTGTTGTCGGCGAAGCTCGTGCCGCCCGCATAGCTGTTCGCGCCAAGCAGCGAGACCTTGCCGCCGATGCCGCGCAGGTCGAGCGAGCCCGCGCCCGAGACCGTGCCGTTGAAGCTCACCGCGCCCGGCGTCTGCACGCTGAGCGCGCCGGCACCGGTGCTGGTGCTCAAGCCGACCGCGTTGAGCGCGAGCGCGCCCGGACTGATGAGCGTGACGGCTCCGCCGATGTCGAGCGCGGCACCGCCGATCGCCTTCGCGCTCGCGGCCAGCAGCGAGCCGGCGTTGGCCGTGAAGCTGCCGGTGAAGGCGCTGTTGTTGCCGCTCAGCGTCAGCGTGCCGCTGCCGCTCTTGATCAGCGCTCCGCCGCCGCTGAAGTCGCTGGCGATCGTGGTGCTGGTGCCGTCGGCCATGCGCAGCGAAGAGCCCGCGGCGAGCGCGATCTTGCTGCCCGCCACGCCCGAGAGGTTGCCCACGGCGGCGTTGCCCGAATCGGTGTGCAGCAGCGTGCCCGCGGCGGCCAGGCTCAGCGCGGTGCCGGCGCCGAAGGTGCCGCCCGAGGCGAAGCCCAGCGCGCCCGCGTTGACCGTCGCGGTGCGCGGTGCCATCGAGCGGTTGATCACCCAGTCGCCGCTGTCCTCCTTGAACAGGTCGCCGCCGAAGGTGGTGGTGCCCGTGGCCGCCTGCGAATAGATCTGCGTGCCCGCGCCCGCCAGCGTCAGCGTCGATCCGGTCTTGGAGCCGATGCTGAGGTCGCCCACGATCCGGCTGCCCACGCGCAAGGTGACACGCTGCACCAGCCCGCCGTCGAAGATGGCGCTGCCTTGCAGCAGGCCGCCGTTGTCGAGCGTGAGCGAGGTCGCTTGGCCGTAGATGCTGGCGGCGGCACCCGAGATGGTGGAGCCCAGCGTATTGGTGATGCTCGCGCTGCCGCCGCCGAAACCCAGCCCGAGGTAGTTGCCCGTGCTGGTGATGCGGCTGTTGCCGGTGTTGACGATGGTGCCGCCGCCGTAGATCAGCGCGCCCGCGAGGCCCTCGATGATGCCGCCGTTCGAATTGGTCAGCGTGACCGGCCCGCCCGTCACCTGGATCGCGCGATCGGTGCTGCGGATGATGCCGCCGTTGTTGTTGATCACCGCGTTGCCGCCGAGCACCACGCCCGACGTGCCGCTGATGGTGCCGGTGTTGTTGACCGTGATGTTGGCGCCCGTGTAGATGCCCCAGGTGCCGTCGCCGAGCTTGGCGATCTCGCCGCTGTTGTTGATCGTGCCGCCGTTCGAAACGCCGACCCAGCCCGGCGTGGTGCCCGTGCAGGTGAGCACGTTGCCCGCGAGCGTGCAGACCGCCGAGGCCGTTCCGCTGAGCAGGAAGAGCGGCACGCCCAGCAGCGGCGCCACCAGGCTCGCGCCGGCCAGCGCACGCCGGCCACCGCTGCGCTTGCCGCGCGCGCGCGCCGTCTCGCAGACCGCCACCCAGGCTCCGAGCGCTGCGTTCCAGATGGTTTTGTAGACGACGTTCATCGGCGGTTCTCCATGGGCCGCGCATGCAAGGCGTCGCGGCGGAAATCGGGTCGGGCGCGGCAGGCGATGCATGAGGAAGCGGGCACGGTCGATGCAGCCGACGACCGCGGGTCGATGGCTGGCGTGCTGCTTTTCATGGGGTCTCCTCCTGCCATGCAAGCGCGAATGCGCATGGCGCGTGCGGCATCACTGCGTTGCCGCTTGGAGGGAAATTCTCAAAGGCCGGTGTCCGATTTGCACCTTACTTTTTCTTGCAACGGACACCCCAAACACCCCCCGAAAACCGTGGTTCCGGGAGCAAAGGAATGCATTGGTTCTCGCATCGCGCTCAGCCGTGCGCGCGATGCTCAAGGCTCGATGCGCGCGTCCCCCTGGAAGCTGTAGCCCTCGCCGCGCACCGCGACGATCGGCAGCTTCTCGCCGCAGGCCTGCTCGGCCTTGCGGCGCAGCCGCGAGACCGTGACATCGAGGTTGCGCTCGTAGGCTTCGAGCCCGGGGCGCCCCATCGCCGCGAGCAGCGTGCCGCGGTCCACCACTTCGCGCGGCTGCTCGATCAGGCATTGCAGAAGCCGTGCTTCCGCGTTCGACAGCTGCACGCGCTCGCCGGCCGGCGACAGCAGCAGCCAGGTGGTGTAGTGATAGCGCCAGGGCACGTGCGCGGCGAGCTCGCCGGCCTGCGCGGCACTGGGCTCGCGCGCGCCCTGCCCCGGCGTCTCCTGGCTGCGTTGCAGCAGGTTGTGCAGCACCATCTCGAGCTCGCGCAGGTTCACCGGCTTCACGAGGTAGTAATCGGCGCCCAGACCCAGTCCATGCAGCCGGTCGTTGAGCATGCCGCGCGCGGTCAGCATCACGATGCGCATGGCGCTGCGCGAGCGCAGGCGCGCCAGCACGCTGAAGCCGTCCTCGCCCGGCAGGTTGACGTCGCACACCACGGCATCGAAGTCCTGCCGCTCGAGCTCCGCGTCGAGCTTCTCGGCGCTCTCCACGCCGTACGCCAGCATGCCCACGCCGCGCAGGTAGCGCAGCACCGTGTCGCGCAGGTCGTCGTCGTCCTCGATGACCAGCACGCGGGTCGCGGCGCTCACCGGCGGCCTCCGTGCACGGCCATCGGCAGCGCGACCGCGCCGCGCGCTGGCGCCGGCTCGGCGCTGCCGAGCAGCGGCAGCGTCAGCGTCAGCACGGCCCCCTCGCTGGCGCCGTTGGCGGCGACCACGCTGCCGCCATGGACCGTGGCGATGCGGTGCACCATGTGCAGGCCCAGCCCGATGCCCGGGATGCGCCGCACGCCGGCCGCGCGGTAGAAGCGCTCGAACACATGCGTCAGGTCCTGCGGCATGAAGCCCGGGCCTTCGTCGCACACCTGGATGCAGACGCCCGGTATCGCATCGCCTTCGGGAAAGCCGTCGGCACGGCAGCGGCGGATGCCGGCGCGCACGCGCACCGGCGAATGCGGCGGCGCGTACTTGATGGCGTTGGTCAGCAGGTTGTCCATCGCGATGTGCATCAGCGTCTCGTCCGCCAGCACCGGCAGCTCGCGCGCATCGAGCTGCAGCGAGATGCGCCCGCCGGCCATGCCCTCGTTGTGCTCCTCGATCTTCTCGCTCAGGAACACCGCGAGCTCGAGCGGCGCCAGGTGCAGGTTGTTGCTCGAGGCATCGAGCCATTCGTCGGCCAGCAGGGTGTCGACCAGGTCGCGCATGCGAAAGACCGTGCGGCCGATCTTCTCGGCTTCCCTCTTGACCTCCTCGCGCGCCAGGCCGAGCCGTTCGTCCGAGAGGATCTGCGCCGAGCCGCCGATCGTGCCGAGCGGCGTGCGGAACTCGTGCGACACCATGGCCAGCAGGCCGCGCTGCTCGCGCAGCGCCAGCGCCAGCTGGTCGTGCGTGCGATGGTGCTGGGCGATCTCCTGGCGCAGGTCGTGGGTGCGCTCGTTCACGCGCCGCGCCAGGCGCGCGCGGTGCCGCAGCGACAGCGAGAGCGCCCGCCGCTCGCGCTGGCGCACGCGCCAGCCCAGCGCGAAGAAGAAGGCCATGATGTGGATGATGCTGCCGATCGCGTAGCTGGACTGGGTGACCAGCGTGTAGGGCAGCCACTGCAGGTTCTTGGCGAAGTGCATCGCGCCCATCATCAGGTAGACCGCATAGCCGATCAGTCCCGGCCAGGCCTGGAGGTTGCGGCGCAGCGCCACCGCGCACATCGGCACGATGCAGACGGCGAACAGCACCCAGGCCATGTTCAGCGGGCGCGCGACACGACCGTAGCCGCCGGCGATGGCGATCGCGCAGCCTGCGAGGCACAGCAAGGTCATGACCTGGAACACGCGATTCATGCGCGGGAACTGCCGGTCCATGTCCAGCAGCACGCGGGCGAATGCGAAGGCGGCGGCCGTGTGCAGGCAGACCGCGAAGTTGTGCAGGCGGACGGCGGCCCGCGGGTCGTCCTGCAGCCACAGCGCCGCCGGCAGGCCCTCCGAGCTCGCGAACAACAGCGCCAGCGTGAACAGGTAGCCGGCATAGGCGAGGAAGCGCCGGTCGGGCAGCGCGATGCCCATCATCAGGCTGACCACCGCCATCAGCAGGGCCATGCCGGTGACCGCCGCATCGACGTAGTTGAGCTCCTGCTGCACCACCGCCTGCTCGCGCAGCGGCGACACCCCGCCCGCGAGGCTCAGCGAACGGTCGCCCGCGAGGCGCACCCAGACCCAGCGCGGCTCGGTGTCGCGCAGCTCGGGCAGCCGCGTCGCGGGGATCGACCAGGGCAGCTCGCGCTGCGAGCCGGCACGCATCCCGCCGAGTTCGCGGTGGACGAAGCCGCCGCCCGCGCCGCCTTCGGCATCGGGCCACCACACGTCGATGTAGTCCGCGTAGGGTGCGTTGAGCCGCAGCCACCAGCCGCCCTCGAGCGGACGCGCCACCTCCTCGGGCGAGGCCTGGATCCGGAAGCGCACCCACCACGCGCCCCGGGCGTAGCCGCCGTTGAAGACATTCGCGAGCGTCTCGAACTGCTGCTGATAGGGCGGCGCGGCGACCTGTTCGCGCGTGAGCAGGCCGGTCTTGTCGTGGAAGGCCTCCAGATGCCCGATGAAGTTGCGCTCGCGGATGCTCAATGCGGTGTCGAGCCGCAGCGGCTCCACCTGCGCATGGCTCGGCAGTGCCAGGCAGGCCAGCAGCAAGAGGGCGAGCCATGTCCCGAGATGCTTCAGGCGTGGGGCAATGAACAAAGTGGCCGTCCGGGTCCTCGAATTCATGCAGGGGGCTTCGCGAGAATGGATGTGCTCGTCCGTGGGTGCTGCGTCTACCGATATCCGTGGCACCCGCTCGCCGCCCTCGGGATCGCGCGACCTGGGTGCCGTCGCCGCGCCGGATTCTGGGGCGCGGGTCCCAAGTTTGCACCTTACTTTTTCTTTCATGCGCCCGATCGCGGGCACTGACAGCATTCCGACAGCCGGCCCCAGGCACCATGCGGCCTTCTGGAAAAACACGGAGACAAGACCGATGCGCCTCGACCTTCCCCATCACCTGGGTTCGCCCACCCGCCGCCAATGGTTGCAATCGGGCAGCGCGCTCGCTCTCGGCGGCCTGCTGCCGGGCTTCGCGGGCCTCGCCCGCGCCGACGACACCTGGCCCAACAAGGCCGTGCGCTTCGTCGTGCCCTTCGCGCCGGGCGGCAGCTCGGAGATCGTGGCGCGCTCGACCGCGGTCGAGCTGTCGCGCACGCTGGGCCAGAACGTGTTCGTCGACAACAAGCCCGGCGCGGCCGGCAACATCGCCATGAGCGAGGTGGCGCGCAGCACCGACCAGCACACGCTGATCCTCGGCCACATCGGCACGCTGGCGGTCAACCCGTACATCTTCGCCAAGCTGCCCTACGACGCGAACAAGGACTTCAAGCCCGTGAGCCTGCTGGCCAAGGTGCCCAGCCTCTACGTGGTGCACCCCGACGTGCCCGCGAAGAACCTCAAGGAGTTCATCGCCTATGCCAAGAGCAAGCCCGGCAAGCTCAGCTACGGCTCGGCCGGCAACGGCAGCGCGGGCCACCTCGCCTTCGAGTACCTGAAGATGACCTCCGAGGTCTTCATGCTGCACGTGCCCTACCGCGGCACCGGCCCGATGGTGACCGACCTGCTCTCGGGCCGGCTCGATGCCTCGGCCATCGGCGCGGCCGCGGTCATCCCCTTCATCAAGGCCGGCAAGGTGCGCTGCATCGCCACCGGCTCGGCCAAGCGGCTGGCCCAGCTGCCCGACGTGCCGACCGTGGCCGAGCAGGGCTTCCCGGGCTTCGAGATGACGCAGTGGTACGGCATGCTCGCGCCGGCCGGCATCACGCCGGCCCAGCTCGCCAAGCTCTCGGCCGAAACCATGAACGCCGTGAAGGCGCCCGAGTCGATGCGCCGCCTGACCGGCGACGCGGCCGAGGCCGTCGGCGGCACGCCCGAGCAGTTCGCGCAGTTCATCGCGAGCGAGCAGGCACGCTGGCAGAAGGTGATCGCGCGGGCGGGTATCAAGCCCGACTGAAAACGGGGGCGGGAGCGGACAGCCGAACGCAGAAGAAATACAAAAGTTGCGCGGAAGTCGCAGAAGAATCCAGAAGATATTTTTTTCTGCGTCTTCTGCGAAACCTTCGCGACTTCTGCGTTCGGCTGTCCGCCCCCGCTTTCCGGCTCTAGGATCACGCCCATGCGCATCCTGCTCGCCGAAGACGAACACACCCTGGGCACCTGGCTCAGCAAGGCGCTCGAGCATGCGGGCATTCAGGTCGAGTGGGTGGACGACGGCCGGCTGGCCGACCGCGCGCTGCAGCAGCGCGACCACGATGCGCTGGTGCTCGACCTCGGGCTGCCCGGGCTCGACGGCCATGCGGTGCTGCAGCGGCTGCGCGAGCGCGACCAGCGGCTGCCCGCGCTGATCCTCACGGCGCGCGACTCGCTCGACGAGCGCGTGAGCGCGCTCAATGCCGGCGCCGACGACTTCCTCGCCAAGCCCTTCGCGCTGGCCGAGCTCGAGGCCCGGCTGCATGCGCTGGTGCGCCGCGCGCGCGGCGTCGAGCATCCGCGGCTGGCCTGCGGCCCGCTGGTGTACGACGGCGCGCGGCGGCAGTTCGCGCTGGCCGGCGAGGCGCTCGCGCTGTCGCCGCGCGAGCTCGCGGTGCTGCGCGTGCTGGTGCAGCGCAGCGGCGAACCGCTGTCGAAGCAGCAGATCCTCGAGCGCGTGTTCTCCGACGACGAGGAGGTGCATCCCGAGGCCGTCGAGGTGCTGGTCTACCGGCTGCGCAAGCGGCTGGACGGCCGCGGCGTGCGCATCGTCACGCTGCGCGGCCTGGGCTACGTGCTCGAGGCGGACTGAGAACGTGTTCAGGGCGCGTCCCTCGATCGGCTGGCTGCGCCGCGCGAGCCTCTGGCAGCGGCTCGCGCTGCTGCTGCTGCCCGCGCTGGTCGCCGTCATCGGCATCGAGCTGTGGCGCACGCGGCACGATGCGCTCGAATCGGCCAACGCGGCCTACGACCGCTCGCTGCTCGGCGCGCTCAAGTCCATCGACGCCAACATCTCGACCGCCTCGGGCGGGCTCTCGGTCGAGCTGCCCTACACCATGTTCGAGTTCTTCGAGCTCACGGCCAGCGGTCAGGTGTTCTTCCGCGTCGCCACCTCCGACGGACTGGTCGAGCTCGGCAGCGCCGACCTGCCCGCGCCGCCCGCCTCGCTCGCGCTCGGCGTGCCGGCCTTCTACGACGCCGAGTACTTCGGCGAGGCCGTGCGGCTCGCGGCCTACCGGCGCGAGCTCCACCGCGCGCCCGCGGGCAGCGCCGGGCGCAGCGTGCTGATCCAGGTCGGCGAGAGCACGCGCTCGCGCCAGGCATTCAGCGCGCGCTTCGTGCGAAGCGCCGCGCTGCGCGATGCGCTGGTGCTCGCGCTGCTGGTGTTCGGCACCGGCGCCGCGCTGGCGGCGGCGCTGCGGCCGCTGTCGCGCCTCGCGCGCGAGGTCGAGGCGCGCAAGCCCGACGACCTCACGCGCATCGCCGACGCCGACCTGCCCGCCGACGTGCGGCCGCTGGTGGCCGCGGTCAACCGCCAGATGTCGCGCACGCAGGACCTGGTGGCGCAGCAGCGGCAGTTCCTCGACGATGCCTCGCACCAGCTGCGCACCCACCTGACCACCTTGCAGATGCAGGCCGACTACGCGCAGCGCCAGCACGATCCGCTGCAGGTGCGCGCCGCGCTCGACGCGCTGGGCACCGAGATCGGCCGCGCCACGCGCAGCGCACAGCAGTTGCTGGCGCTGGGCCGCAGCGACACCGTGGCCGTGGCGCCGGCGGCGTTCGAACTCGCCGGCCTGCTGCGCGAGGTGGCCGTCGACCTGCTGCCGCAGGCGCGCGCCAAGCGCATCGACCTCGGCATCCAGGCACCCGACGAAGCCGCGGAGCACGCGCACCTCGCCATCGCCGACCGCGCGCTGCTGCGCGAGGCGCTCACCAACCTCGTCGCCAACGCGATCGCCTACACGCCGGCCGAGGGCACCATCACCGTGTTCGCGGCCGGCGACGCGGCCGGCTGGAGCCTCAATGTCGAGGACGACGGCCCCGGCCTCGGCGAGGAGGAGCGCGCCCAGCTCGGCCAGCGCTTCCGGCGCGGCGCGCGAGCGGGCAAGGGCGGCTTCGGGCTCGGCCTGGCCATCGCGCGCTCGATCGCGCAGCGCCATGGCGGCGAGCTGCGGCTCGAGGCGCGCGAGAGCGGCAGCGGGCTGCATGCCATCATCTGGTGGCCGAAGCCGGGCACGGCCTGAGCGCCGTCGCTCCTCGTTTCGCGGCCAGAATCCCCGCCATGCCGATCCGCATCGATCACCCTCGACGCCACGCCCTGCGCGCGCTCTCGGCGCTGCTGCTGCCCGGCGGCGCGATGCGCGCCTTCGCGGCGCCGCAACTCGATCCGGCCGATCCGTCGCAGGCCGCGGCCGAATGCATCATCCCCGCCAAGGCCGGCGGCGGCTTCGCCCTCACCTGCGCGCTCGCGCGCGACGCGCTGCAGGCCGTGCGCCCCGCGCGCGCGCCGCTCGCTCAGCGCTTCCTGCCGGGCGGCATCGGCGCCCTTGCCTTCGACCGCATCGCCACCGGCCGCCTCGGCGGTCCCGGCACGCTGGTCGCGTTCTCGAGCGGCTCGCTGCTCAACCTCGCGCAGGGCCGCTTCGGCCCGCATCCGACCAGTTCCGTGCGCTGGGTCGCCGCGCTCGGCACCGACTACGGCGTGGTCGTGGTGCACCGCGACTCGCCCTGGCGCAGCCTGCGCGAGCTGATGGCCGCGCTGCGCCAGTCGCCGTCGCGCATCGTGTTTGGCGCCGGCGGCACCGTCGGTAGCCAGGACTGGGTGAAGGCCGCGCTGCTGGTGCGCGCCGCCGGCGGCGACCACCGCGCGATGCGCTTCGTCTCCTTCGAAGGCGGCGGCGATGCGCTCGGCGCGCTGCAGGGCCGGCATGTCGACGTGTTCGCGGGCGACGCCGCCGAGGCACTGCAGGCCATGGCCGGCGGCACCGCCGTGCGCCTGCTCGCGGTGCTGTCGGAAGCGCGGCTCGGCGGCGCGCTCGCGGGCGTGCCGACCGCGCGCGAACAGGGCGTGGACCTCGTGTGGCCCACCGTGCGTGGCCTCTACATCAGCGCCGACGTACCCGACGCCGCGCTGCGCGCCTGGACCGCCGCCTTCGAGGAGGCCATGGCCGCGCCCGGCTATGCTGCGCTGCGCGAGCGGCATGGGCTCTATCCCTTCGCGCTCACGGGCGCCGCGCTCGATGCCTATGTACGGGAACGCATCCAGGCGTATAGGCAGCAGGCGGAAGCACTGGGGCTGCGGCGGTGGAATCCTTGATCCCGATCCGGCCCGCGTCGATCCACCGAAGGCGATGCATCCTTCGAACCAGGAGAAGTCTTGATCCCCTCGGAACTGCAAACCTACCTCCACGACCACATCCCCCTCTCGAAGGCCATGGCCGTGTCCGTCGCCTCGGTGGCGCCGCATGAAGTGGTGCTGCGCGCACCGCTCGCGCCCAACATCAACCACCGCGACACCGTGTTCGGCGGCAGCGCCTCGGCGGTCGCGATCCTCGCGGCCTGGTCGCTGCTCAACACGCGGCTGACGGCCGAGGGCCTGGCCAGCCGGCTCGTGATCCAGCGCAACACCATGGCCTACGAGCTGCCGATCGAGGGCGACTTCATCGCGCGCTCGGCCTTCGACGAACCCGCGCAGTGGCTGCCGTTCGCGCGCATGCTGGCGCGCAAGGGCAAGGCCCGCATCTCGGTGTCGTCGCAGCTCGAGTACGGCGGGCAGGTCGTGGGGCGGCTGACGGGCGAATTCGTGGCGCTGCGGCCTCCACCCGAACCGATCGCGTAGCAACGGCCATGCAGAACACCCTCGTGAAATCCGCGGTGCGGGTCTTCGAACTGCTCGAGCTGTTCGAGGCCGAGCAGCGGCCGCTGCGCGTGGCGGAGATCGTGCAGAAGCTGGGCGCGCCGCAATCGAGCGTCTCGATGCTGCTCAAGACCCTGGCCAGCCAGGGCTACATGGAGTACGAGCGCGCGACGCGCAGCTACTGCCCGTCGGTGCGGGTCGCGTTCCTCTGCGAATGGGCCACGCGCATGCCGGGCCAGCGCGAGACGATCCACGACACGCTGCGCCGCCTGGCCAGCGAGACCGGCGAGTCGGTGCTGCTCGGGCGCAAGAGCGGCCTCTCGCTGCAGTACATCTCGGTGATCCAGTCGCAGCACGCGCTGCGCTTCTCGCCCTCGCCGGGCGTGAAGCGGCCCATGCACCACGCCGCCATCGGCATCATGCTGCTGAGCGAGATGAAGGACGAGCAGATCGAGCTGCTGCTGCGACGCTACAACGCCGAGCGCGGCAAGGGCGGCCCGATCGCACGGATCGCGCAGACCCTGCGCGCGGTCGAGCAGGCGCGCGAACAGGGCTGGTACGAATCGGCCAATCTCGCGACCTCGGGCGCGGGCGTGATCGCCACCCTGATCCCCACCAAGATCCGCAGCCAGCGGCTGGCGATCGGGATCGGTGCGCCGGTCGATCGGCTGCACCAGCGGCGCAAGCAACTGCTGCCCGCGCTGCTGGCCGCCGCGGGAAATTGCTGAGCGCGGCGCTCAGCGGCCTTGGTCGCGCGCCTCGATCGCCGCCTGCATTGCCAGCAGGCGCTGCGCCTGCGCAAGATGCAGCCGCTCGACCATCCGGCCCTCGAGGTTGATGACGCCCGCGCCCGCATGGCGGGGCAGTTCGAAGGCCGCGACGATTGCCCGCGCCTCCTCGAGCGCCGCCGCCGAGGGAGAGAAGGCCGCGTTCGCCGGCGCGATCTGCGACGGATGGATCAGCGTCTTGCCGTCGAAGGCCATGCGCGACGACTGCAGGGCCTCCGCATCGAAGCCCGCGGTGTCGGCGAAGTCGTTCCAGACGCCGTCGAGCACGCAGATGCCGTGCCGCTTCGCATTGAGCACGACATTCATCAGCCAGGGCATGAGGTAGCGCCGCCCATCGCCCGCGAACACGCCCGTTTCCTTCGCGAGGTCGTTGGTGCCGACCACGAGGGCCTCGAGCCGCGGGCGCGCGCCGAGGCCGGCGCGCACGATGTCGTCGAGCGCCGCGAGCGCGTCGGCCGTCTCGACCATCAGCCATAGCCGCAGTTCAGCGCCGAGACCATGGCGCAGCGCCGCCTCCGACAGGAAGCGCACGTCGTTCGCGCTGCCGATCTTGGGCACCAGCAACGCATCGGGGCGGCAGCGCGCCACGGTGCGCATGTCGGCATCGAAGTCCGCGCTACCGATGGCATTGATGCGCACCACCCTGTAGTGCGGCCCGGGCCATCCGGCCTCGAAGACCTGCAGCAAGTGGCCGCGCGCCGCCTCCTTCATCTCGGGAGTGACGGCATCTTCGAGGTCGAAGACGACGGCATCGGCATCGAGGCCGCCGACCTTGGCGAGGGCGCGTGGATTGGAGGCCGGAACGTAGAGCGCCGAACGGCGCGGTGGGTGCTGAAGTGCATTCATGGGCGTGCAGTCTGCCGCTTCGCTCGCATGCCATCCATCGCATATGTGATGGTTCTCGCGCGCCTTCAACCATCACATCCATGATGCTTTTCGCCGACGCACGCCCGGATACTTCAGCGAACGAGACAACCAGACGGCAGGAAAAAAATGAGCGAAGCGCACCCCGGCGTGACGAAGGACGTGGAGGCCACGCGGCTGCTGGCCGAATGGATCGGCGGCGGCGCGCAGCAGGCGATCACGCCGCTGGCGCTCGAATGGGCGCGGCACGCGATGCTCGACTGGCTCGCCGTGACCATCGCGGGCAGCAGCGAACCACTGGTGCGGATACTTGCGGAAGAATATGGCGGCAGCGGTAACGAAGCCTCCTCGCTGATCGCGAGCGGCCGCCGTGCGCGGCCGCTGGACGCGGCGCTGATCAACGGCGCCGCCGGCCATGCGCTCGACTTCGACGACGTGGCCTCGCGCATGTTCGGCCACCCCAGCGTGCCGGTGGTGCCCGCGGCGCTGGCGCTGGCCCAGGCGCGCGGCGCTTCCGGCCTCGCGCTGCTGCGCGCCGTGGTGGTCGGCCACGAGATCGAGAGCCGCGTCGGCGAGATGGTGGGTCCGAGCCACTACCGCCACGGCTTCCATGCGACCGGCACCGTCGGCACGCTGGGCGCCGCCGCGGCCTGTGCCCACTTGCAAGGACTCGACCCGTCGCGGACCGCGCATGCGCTGGGCCTCGCGGCCACCCAGGCCGCCGGTCTCAAGTCGATGTTCGGCACCATGGCCAAGCCGCTGCACGCGGGCAAGGCCGCGATGAACGGGCTGATGGCCGCGCAGCTCGCGGCGCGCGGCTTCACCGCCAACGAGCAGGCGATCGAGGGCGCGCAGGGTTTCGCGCGCACGCTGGCACCGGAGCTCAACCCCTTCCCCGCCACCATCGACACCACGTCCGGCTTCGCGATCGAGCGCACGCTGTTCAAGTACCACGCCGCCTGCTACCTCACGCACTCGTCGATCGAGGCCATCCGCGAGCTGCGCGCGCGCCACGGCGTCGGCCTCGACGACCTGGAGACGCTGACGCTGACGGTCTCGGGCGAAGGCAACCACCGCGGCGTCTGCGACATCGAGGCCCCGGCGACCGGGCTCGAAGTCAAGTTCTCGATCCGCCACCTGGCCGCGCTGGCTTTGGACGGCGCCGACACCGCCGCGCTCGGTCTCTACACCGACGAGACGGCAAGCGATCCGCGCTGGCGCCGGGCGCGCGAGCGCGTGACGCTCGAGGTCGCCGACACGCAGCAGCGCGACACCGCGACCGCCACCTTGCGCACGCGCGATGGCCGGGTGCTGAGCGCGCAGGCCAACGTCGCCATTCCCGCCACCGACCTCGATGCGCAATGGCAACGCCTGCATGCCAAGGCGCGCGCGATCGCCGAGCCGGTGATCGGCGCCGCGCGCTTCGAGCAGCTGGTGCACGCGGTCGCGGCACTCCCCACCTCCCCCCACCTCCACTCCCTGATCGAAGCGATTCAATGACGCCCAACGACATCACGGTCCAACGCCTGAAGGCCGAGGCCAGGCCCAGGACACGCGGCAACCGGTACGAGGATTTCGACATCGGCCGCCGTTTCGTCCATCACTGGGGCCGCACGGTCACGGCCGCGGACAACACGCTGTTCTCGACGCTGACGCTGCACTACAACCCGCACTACACCAACGAGGCCTTCGCCCAGGCCCATGGCCACCCGACCACGCCGGTCAATCCGCTGCTGGTGTTCAACACGGTGTTCGGCCTGTCGGTGGAAGACCTGTCCGAGGGCGGTGGCCCCTTCCTCGGCGTGGACGAGCTCAGCTACCTGCGGCCCGTCTATCCGGGCGACACGCTCAAGGCCCGCTCCGAAGTGGTGGCCGCGCGCCTGGCGAGCAACCGCCCGGGCTACGGCATCGTCACCTGGCACACGCGCGGCAGCAACCAACGCGGCGAGGAGGTCATCGCCTTCAAGCGCACGAACCTGGTCAAAACGAGGAACTGAAACGATGTCGGAAGATGGTCTGGGCTACATGACGCAAGAGCGTCGCATGATCCGCGACGCGGCGCGCGAATTCACGATGAAGGAGGTGCTGCCGGTCGCCAACAGGCTCGACGGCCCGGAGGGCGAGATCCCGATGGAACTGCGCCAGAAGATCGCCGACATGGGCTACTTCGGGATCATGATTCCCGAGCAGTACGGCGGCCTCGGTCTCGGTTACTTCGAGTACTGCCTGATCTGCGAGGAACTGGCGCGCGGCTGGATGTCGGTCGCCTCGATCGTCGCGCGCGCCCAGGGCGGCTGGATCAAGGCCGCCATGCCCGAGGAGATGCGCGCCAGGTACCTGCCGCGCGTGGTGCGCGGCGAGTTCCTCAACGCGAGCGCGTTGTCCGAGCCCGACACCGGCTCCGACCTGGCCTCGATCTCCTGCCGCGCGGTGCGCGACGGCGACGAGTGGGTGATCACCGGCAACAAGTACTGGTGCACCTTCGCGGACGGCGCCGACTACATCACGCTGTTCGCGCGCACCGCGCCGCCGCCCAACTCCGACAAGCGCTGGCTCGGCATCTCCTGCTTCCTGATCGAGAAGGAACGCGGCAGCTTTCCGAAGGGCATGACCGGCGCGCCGATCCCCAAGATCGGCTACTTCGGCTGGAAGACCTTCGAGCTCGCGCTCGACGGCCTGCGCGTGCCGGCGGACTGCCTGATCGGCGAGGAAGGCAAGGCCTTCCACCTGATGACCAAGGGCCTGGAAGGCGCGCGCGCCCACACGGCCGCGCGTGCCATCGGCCTGGCCCAGGGTGCGCTCGAGGACGCCATCGCCTACGCGGGCGAGCGCAAGCAGTTCGGCATGCCGATCGCCGAGTACCAGGCGATCCGCTTCAAGATCGCCACCATGGCGACCGAGATCGAGGCGGCGCGCCAGCTCATGCACTTCGTCTGCAGCGCGATCGACAGCGGCCGGCGCTGCGACAAGGAAGCCTCGATGGCGAAGTACTTCGCCTCCGAGATGGCCGAGCGCGTGACCTCCGAGGCGATGCAGATCTTCGGCGGCGCGGGCTACACCAGGCTGTTCCCGGTCGAACGCTACTGGCGCGACGCGCGGCTCACGAAGATCTTCGAGGGCACCTCGGAGATCCAGCAGCGCATCATCGCGACCAGCCTGCTGGGCAAATCGGAGGTCGAGGCCATGATCGCCGGGCGCGCCTTCGCGGCCGTGGCGCAGAAAGGCGGCGCGGCATGAGAAGCGCCGAACTCACCAGCGCCGACAACTACTTCGAGGACTTCGAGGTCGGCCTGCTGCTGCGCCACCACCGCGGCAAGACCGTGACCGAGATGGACAACGTGCTGCTCACCAACCTGGTGATGAACACCGCCGAGGGCCATTTCAACGAGGACGCGATGAAGAAGCAGGATGCGCGCGGCATCTTCGCGCAGCGCGTGGTGTTCGGCGGCATCAACCTGTCGATGGTGCTCGGGCTCGCGGCCCAGGACACGGCCGAGCAATGCCTGCAGGAGCTGGCGCTCGACAGGATCCGCCTGTCGCATCCGGTGTTCCATGGCGACACCCTCTATGCCTACAGCGAGGTGCTGGAAGCGCGCGCGGCCGACCGCGAAGACGCCGGCATCGTGTGCTTCCGGCACTACGGCCTGAACCAGGACGACAAGCTCTGCGTCGAGGCCGAGCGCACCGTGCTGCTCAAGCGCAAGAGCCATTGGGCGGGCCGGTGACGCAGGCTGCCCCCGCCGCCACCGGCGCGCTCGACGGCCTGGTCGTGCTCGACCTCACGCGCATGCTGGCCGGCCCCTACGCCACCATGATGCTGGCCGACCAGGGCGCGCGCGTGGTGAAGATCGAGCCGCCCGGCGGCGACCCCACGCGCCGGACCGGCCCGCACCTGCCCGGCGCGCTGACCATCGCCGAAGGCGGCTTCGGTGGCTACTTCGCCTCGATCAACCGCAACAAGCAGTCGCTCGCGCTCGACCTCAAGCAGCCCGCCGGCAAGGCCGCGCTGCTGCGCATGGTGCGCGGCGCCGACGTGCTGGTCGAGAACTACCGCTGCGGCGTGATGGAACGGCTGGGCCTGGGCTACGAGGCGCTGATCGCCGAGAACCCGCGCCTGGTGTATGCCGCGATGCGCGGCTTCGGCGACCCGCGCAGCGGCCGCAGCCCCTACGCCGACTGGCCGGCCTACGACCCGGTCGCGCAGGCGATGGGCGGCATCATGGGCATCACCGGCCCGGTGCCCGCGGGTGCGCCGACCAAGATCGGCCCGGGCGTCGGCGACCTGGTGCCCGCCACCTTCCTCGCCTTCGGCATCGCCTCGGCCTGCTGGCGCGCGCAGCGCACCGGGCGCGGCCAGTTCGTCGACGTGTCGATGGTCGATGCGGTGCTGGCGATCTGCGAGCGGCTGGTCTACCAGTACAGCGCCTCGCACGAGTCGCCGGGCCCCGAGGGCAACGGCCACCCGCTGCTGTGTCCCTTCGGACTGTTCCCCGCGAAGGACGGCCACGTGAGCCTCGGCGTGCCCAACGACCGCTTCTGGGTGCCGCTGGTGCAGCGCATGGGCCGGCCCGAGCTCGCGAGCGATCCGCGCTACGCGAGCAACGAGGCGCGCATGGCGCACCGCGCCGAGGTCGAGGCCCTGGTCGGCGAATGGACCGCGCGCCACACCAAGGCCGAGCTGTCGTCGCTGCTCGGCGCGGAGATTCCGTTCGGCCCGGTGTTCGACGCGCAGGACATCTTCGAGGACGCGCATTTCCGCGCGCGCGGGATGCTGGTGGAGACCGAGCAGCCGGGCGCCGCGCGCGCGCTGACCGTGGCCGGCACGCCCGTCCACATGAGCGACACGCCCGGCGGCGTGCACCGGCGCGCGCCGCTCACCGGCGAGCACAGCGACGCGGTGCTCCAGGGCTTCGGCTTCGCGCCGGCCGAGATCGCGGCGCTGCGCGCCGACCACGTCATCCACTGAAACCACTGCCTGAAGGAAACGAGTTCCATGCAAGAACGCCCCCAGAGACTGCGCCGCTGCCAGCTGTCCGTGCCCGGCTCGAGCGAGAAGATGATGCAGAAAGCCGCCGGCATGGACGTCGACTTCGTCTTCCTCGATCTCGAGGATGCGGTCGCGCCGTCGGAGAAACGCCCCGCGCGCGCGAAGATCGTGCACGCACTCAACGGCCTCGACTGGGGCCGCACCACGCGCTGCGTGCGCATCAACGACCTGACGACCGAGTACGCCTACGAGGACATCATCGAGGTGGTCGAGGGCGCGCGCGAGAACCTCGACGTGATCATGCTGCCCAAGGCGATGAGCGCGGCCGACGTGCAGTTCGTCGACAAGCTGCTGTCGATGATGGAGAAGAAGCTGGGCCTCAAGAAACGCATCGGCATCGACGTGCTGATCGAGGAGGTCGAGGCCATGATGCGGGTCGAGGAGATCGCGGCCTCCACGCCGCGGCTCGAGTGCCTGATCTTCGGCATGGGCGACTACTCGGCGAGCCAGGGCATCTCGCTGCGCGACATCGGCGGCGCCAGCGGCTACCCCGGCGACATCTGGCACTACCAGCGCCACAAGCTGACCATTGCCGCGCGCGCGCACCGCATCGATGCCGTCGACGGCCCCTTCGCAGACTTCAGGGACCCCGACGCCTTCCGCGAGGAATGCCGGCGCTCGATGATCCTCGGCATGGTCGGCAAGTGGGCCATCCATCCCTCGCAGGTCGCGCTCGCGCAGGAAGCCTTCTCGCCGCCGGCCGCCGATGTGGCGCGCGCGCGCGACATGATCCAGGCCTACGACCAGGCCCTCGCGCAGGGCCTCGGCGCCGTGCAGTACGACGGAAAGATGATCGACATCGCGTCGGTGCGCATCGTGCGCAACCTGGTCGAGCGGGCCGACCGCATCGGCATGTAGGCGCGCGTGCCCGTGGACGCGCTGCCGCCGGCAGCCGCGTCACCTGAAGCGACCCGAAGGAGACAAAGCAATGCAACGAGACAAGATCGAACCGTTCCTGCCCCTGAATGCCGCCCGCCGGCGCCAACTGCTCGCGGCCGGCCTGGCGCTGGGCACCGGCGCACTGCCGCGGCTGGCCTTCGCGCAGGACTGGCCCACCAAGCCGGTGCGGCTGGTGGCCGCGCAGGCGCCCGGCTCGTCCAACGACGCCACCGCGCGTGCGGTGGCCGAGTACATGACCTCGAGCCTGGGCCAGGCGGTGGTGGTGGAGAACAAGCCCGGCGGCATCGGCATGATCGCGGCGGACAACGTGGCGCGCTCCCCCGCGGACGGCTACACCCTGCTCATCACGCTGCACAGCCAGCTCGCGCAGGCACCGGTGATGCTCAAGAAGGTGCCGCTCGACACCTCGAAGGACCTGGTGCCGATCGCGGCCTTCAGCACCGGCGTGTCGCCGATGGTGGTGAAGAAGGACCTGCCGGTGAAGAACTTCAAGGAACTGCTCGCGCTCGCGCGCCAGCGGCCGGTGTCGGTGGGCAACTACGGCATCGGCTCGGGCTGGCAGATCATGATGACCCAGCTCGCCAAGCAGACCGGCGCCAGGTTCGACATCGTGAACTACAAGGGCACGGGCCCGATGGTGTTCGACCTGATGGCGGGCAACATCGACATCGGCGCGGGCTCGCTGGCAGGCCTGGGCCCCGGGATCCAGAAAGGCAGCTTCCGGCCGGTGCTGGTGATCTCGGGCGGGCGCTCGGAGAAGCTGCTGCCCGGCATTCCGACCTGGGCCGACGAGGGCTTCACCGGGCCCGCGTTCGAGAACCTCACCGAGTGCAACATGATCCTGGGCCCCGCGGGTCTTCCGGCCGACGTGGTGCGCCGCGTCGCCGATGCCTGCCGCGAATCGGCGTCCAGGTCGGAGGCCGTCAAGAATGTGCTGGCGCAGCTCGGCGTGGAGGAAGCGCCGCTGACGGGCGCCGAACTGCAGCGCTTCATCCAGCGCACCTGGCCCACCTACCAGGCGATGACGAAGGAGCTGGGGCTGCAGGCGCAGTAGCCGCGCGCTGCGCGGGAAGCGGAGGGAACGCCGCGGGCAGCGGCCGGACCGGGATTACCCCCCGGTGACTGGCCCGGAAAATGCATGAGAATTCGCGCACTTTCGACTGCCTCGGCGCTCGCCGCCCCTTCCCGAACGCACCTCATGCTGCCCCTGCGCGACCTCAACGACATGGAAGACCTGTGGGGCCTGCGCAGCGCCGGTGCGCTGATGAACCTGCCGTCGACCGGGGTGTCGGTGCTGCGCTGGACGCGCAAGACGGCCGGGCCCTTCCAGTTCGACATCGAGACCTCGCAGGACTTCATGATGTTCTCGATGGTGCTGCTGCCGATGGACGCCTGCTCGCGCGTGGACGACACGGTGATCTGGGACGGCCCGATCGAAGGCGGCAGCGTGCGGCTGATCGACTCGCGCACCATCGAGCGCACGGGCTTCGAATCGCCCAGCCCCTTCGACCTGCTGCACATCCATTTCTCGCTCGGCGAGCTGCGCGCGACCGCGCGCCGCTTCGGCATCGACTTCGAGGACTTCGAGCCGCGCGACGGCCCGCTGTACCGCGACGACCGCGTGGGCCGCCTGCTCGGCGCGCAACTCGTGGCAGCGCTCGATGCCGACGGCGCGGCCGGGCGCATGTATGCCGACGGCATCGCGCAGTCGCTGGTGGCGCACCTGCTGCGCAGCTACGGGCGCGTGGTCCATGCCGAGGCGCCGCCGGCGCACGAAGGCCTGCAGGCGGCCTTCGACCACGTGGAGCGCCATCCGCACGAGCCGCTGAGCGTGGCGCGGCTCGCGCGCCTGGCCGAGATGAGCGAATTCCATTTCGCGCGCCGCTTCAAGCAGCGCTACGGGCTCACGCCGCACGCGCACCTGGTGGCGGCGCGGCTGCGGCTGGCCAAGGCCGACCTGGCCTTCTCGGACAAGAACATCCTGCAGATCGCCATGGACTGCGGCTTCTCCGACTCCAGCCATCTCGCGCGGCTGTTCCGCCGCACCGAGGGCATGACGCCGCAGGTCTACCGGCAGGCCCGGCGCCAGTAGCGGACCGCGCCACCGCGCGCTCCCGCCGGCCCGGCAGCAAGAACATGCTGTCCGCCGCGCAGGATTGACCGAGACGGCCTGCCCCCTCGCTCGAAAGAATCGCCCTCGCCATCCGGCTTCTCCGGGTGATGTTCGAGGAGATTCGAGTGACAGCAGCAACTGCGATGCAGGACAGCACGCCGGGCGTCGAGGCCGGCGACGAGATCGCGGCCGGACTCCGGCTGCGCGGCGGCACCGAGAAGGCGCGCGCCACGCGGCGCGACCGCGGCGAAGGGCCGTTCGAGCGGCTGGTGCTGCGCGGCGCCACGGTGATCGACGGCACCGGCGCGCCGCCCTGGGGGCCGGTGGACATCGTGATCGAGCGCGACCGCATCGTCGAGATGCGCAGCGTGGGCGCGCCGCGCCTCGCCATCGATCCGGCCGGGCGCCCGGCTTCGGGCCGACACGAGATCGACTGCCACGGCAAGTTCGTCACGCCGGGCTTCGTCGATGCCCATGCCCACATCGGCTCGCCCTTCGTCAGCCGCGATGCGCCGCCGGCCGACTACGTCTACAAGCTGTGGCTGGCGCATGGCGTGACCACGGTGCGCGAGATGGGCTGCTTCAACGGCCTGGGCTGGACCCTGGACCAGCGCGAGCGCGCGGCCGCCGGCACCATCGCGGCGCCGCGCATCCTCGCGCACGCCTACTTCCCGGCCGTCAACGACATCCTCAAGACCCTGCACACGCCGGCGCAGGCGCGCGACTGGCTGGGCCGGCTCAAGGCGCGCGGCGCCGACGGCGTGAAGTTCTTCGGCGCGCCGCCGGCCCTCATGCAGGCCGCGCTGGCCGAGTGCGCGAGCCTGGGCCTGCGCAGCGGCTGCCACCATGCGCAGATGGCCGTGACGCGCATGAACGCGCTGACCACCGCGCAGTGGGGCCTGACCAGCGCCGAGCACTACTACGGCCTGCCCGAGGCGCTGTTCGAGGAGCGCGTGGTGCAGAACTACCCGGCCGACTACGACTACGGCGACGAGTACTTCCGCTTCTCGGTCGCGGGCCAGACCTTCGGCCAGGCCGCGCAGCCCGGCAGCGCCACCTGGCGCAACGCGATGGACCGCTTCCTCGAACTCGGCTTCGCCTTCGTGCCCACCTTCGGCATCTACGACGCCAACCGCGACCTGATGCGCACGCGCCGCGCCGACTGGCACGACGACTACACCTGGCAGGCCTACTGGGACAACTTCCAGCCCTACCGCGGCGGCCACGGCTCGTACTGGTACCGCTGGTCGACGAAGAACGAGATCGAGTGGAAGGAGAACTACCGGCTCTGGATGCGCTTCATCAACGAGTACAAGAACCGCGGCGGCCGCGTCTGCGCGGGCAGCGACTCGGGCTTCATCTTCCAGCTGTTCGGCTTCGGCTTCGTGCGCGAGCTCGAGATGCTGCAGGAGGCCGGCTTCCATCCGCTCGAGGTGATCCGCGCCGCCTCGCTCGAGGGCGCGCACCTGCTGGGCATCGAGGCCGACTGCGGCAGCCTCGAGGTCGGCAAGCGCGCCGACCTGCTGGTGCACGACCAGAACCCGCTCGAGGACTTCAAGCTGCTCTACGGCACCGGCGCGATGCGCCTGAACGACGACAGCCGGCGCGTGGAGTGGCAGCGCGGCCTGAGCCGCACCATCGCGGGCGGCATCTGCTACGACACGGCCGAGCTGCTGGCCGACGTGCGCGCGATGGTCGCGGACAACCGCACCGAGGCGGCCACGGCATGAATCCGGCGAGCGACTTCCATCCGGTGCCGATCGAACTGACCGTGCTCACCGGCTTCCTCGGCAGCGGCAAGACCACGTTGCTGTCGAGCTACCTGCGGCTGCCGCAGGCGGCCGACACGGCCGTGATCGTCAACGAGATCGGCGAGGTCGACCTCGACGGCGCGGTGCTCGCCGCCACCGCCGCCAAGGTGCCGATGGCCTTGCTGAGCAACGGCTGCGTGTGCTGCGCGATGGGCGGCGACCTGCCCGGCACCATCGCGGCGCTGATCGAGGAGCGCGAGACGCGCTGCCTGCCGCCGCTCGCGCGCATCGTGCTCGAGACCACCGGCCTCGCGCGGCCCGGACCGGTGCTGCGCAGCCTCGGTCCGCTGGCCGCGCACCTGCGCGCGCAGGTGGTCGCCACCTTCGACTGCGTGCGCGGCGAGTCCCTGCTCGCGCTGCCCGAGGCGGCCGCACAGATCGCGGGCGCGCAGCGCATCGCGCTGACGCGGCAGGACCTCGCGCCCGCGGGCGCCACCGAGGCGGCACGCGCACTGCTCGCGCGGGTCAATCCACTGGCCGAACTGGTGGCCGAGCCGACGGCGGGAGCGCGCGCACTGGCCGCGCTCGCACCGCCGGCCGCGCGTTCGCCGATGCCCGAACTGGCCGTGTCGGACGACGCGCCCGCGCACAGCGACATCCACACCGCGCTGTGCCGCTTCGCCGCGCCGGTGGAACGCGAGGCGCTCGCCGAATGGCTCGACAACCTCGCGGGCCTGTGCGGCGAGCGTCTGCTGCGCGTCAAGGGCTTGGTCGCGGTGCGCGGCGAGCGGCTGCCGCTGCTGGTGCAGTGCGTGGGCACGCTGTTCGCCCCGCTGCTGCCGTTCGCGGGCACGGCGAACGGCTCCTTCCTGGTCGTGATCGTGCGCGGCACGCGGCTCGACGAACTGCGCGAGCTGCAGCCGCCGCTGCCAATCGCCGTGCACGCGGCCACGCGGCCGAATGCGATCGGCCGGCCGCTGTCGGCCGTGCTCGAGGAAAGCTGCGCATGAGGCCCACCACCGTCGCGCGCCGGTTGCTGGTGGGCGCCACCTATGCCGCGATGCTGCTGCCGCTGGTCACCGTGGCCTGGCTCAGCGTGTTCGCGCAGCCGATCATGAGCTTCCCGCCCGAGGGCTATTCGCTGCACTGGTACGCCAATGCCTGGAGCAAGCCGCAGTTCGCAAGCAGCTTCGTGCTGTCGTTGCAGCTGGCGGCGATCTCGGCGCTGCTCGGCGTGGGCACCGGCACGGCGGCGGCCTATGCGATCGAGCGCGGTCGGTTCCGCGGCCGGCGCGCGCTGTCGGCGCTGCTGCTGTCGCCGCTGGCCTTTCCGGGCGTGGTGCTGGGCACCGGCATCTACGTGTTCTTCGTGCGCGTGGACAACGCCATCGACCTGCAGATCGTCGCCACGCTGCCGGGCCTGATCGCCGCGCATGCGCTGCTGGCGATTCCGTGGACGGTGCGCCTGGTCTCGGCCAGCCTGCAGGGCCTGGGCCGCGCGCCCGAGGAAGCCGCGGCCAACCTGGGCGCGCGCCCGCTCACGGTGTTCCTGCGCGTCACGCTGCCCTCGATGCGCGCCGGCATCGTGGCCGCGGCGGTGTTCAGCTTCATCGCCAGCTTCGAGAACCTCGAGATGACGATGATGCTCACGGGCCCCGGGTACGCCACCCTGCCGGTGGAAATGCTGAGCTACCTCAACTTCAACATGGACCCGACGCTGGCCGCGGTCGGCACGGTGCAGACCGTGCTGATCGCCGTGCTGCTGCTGGTCGCCGATCGTTTCGTCAGTCTGTCCCGGGTGACCTCTTGAGCCATCTCCATCTCGACAACCTCCAGTGCACCTACGACCGCACGGTCGCGGTGCGCCATCTCGACCTGCGCGTGGCCCAGGGCGAACTGCTCGCGCTGCTCGGCCCCTCGGGCTGCGGCAAGAGCACCACGCTGCGCATGGTGGCCGGCTTCGTGCCGCCGAGCGCGGGCCGCATCCTGTTCGGCGAACGCGACGTGACGCATGCGCCGCCGCATGCGCGCGACACCGGCATGGTGTTCCAGGGCTATGCGCTGTTCATGCACATGAGCGTGGCCGAGAACGTGGCCTTCGGGCTGCAGATGCGCAAGGTGCCGCGCGCCGAGCAGGCCGCGCGCGTGAAGGAAGCGCTGCGGCTGGTGCAGCTCGAGCACCTGGCCGAGCGCCGGCCCGCCGCGCTCTCGGGCGGCCAGCAGCAGCGCGTGGCGCTGGCGCGCGCGCTGGTGGTGCGGCCCGCGGTGTTCCTGCTCGACGAGCCGATGTCGAACCTCGACGCGCGGCTGCGCACCGAGGTGCGGCTCGAGATCCGCGCGCTGCAGCAGCGCCTGGGCCTCACCACGCTGCTGGTGACGCACGACCAGGAAGAAGCGCTCACCACCGCCGACCGGCTGGCCGTGATGGACCATGGCCGGGTGCGGCAGGTCGGCACGCCGCAGCAGGTGTACGAGCAGCCGGTCGACCAGTTCGTCGCCAACTTCATCGGGCGCTGCAACCTGGTGCCGGGACGGCTCGAGGCGCCCGGTGCTTTCCGCGCGGGCGCGCAGCTGCTGCCCTGCGCCACCGCGGCGACGCAGCCGCGCGCGACCGGCGAGCTCGCGCTGATGGTGCGGCCCGACCGCATCCGCATCGCCGAGGCCGGCGCGCCCGGCCTGCCGGCGCGCGTGAAGCTCGGCACCTACCTGGGCGGCACGACCGAGTGGCACTTCGAGACCGAGGTCGGCCCGGTCTCGGTCGCGCAGCCCAGCGTGCCGGCACGGAGCACTCCCGCGATCGGCGAGCGCGTGAGCCTGCAGTGGTCGGCGGAGCACGCGCTGCCCCTGCCCGCGGATGCCACGGCTTCCTGAGCTTCCCTTTCCCTTTCCCTCTCTCCACTCCGATCATGTCCATGCATTCCACACGCCGTTCCCTGCTGCTGGCCGCAGCCTCGCTGCCGCTGGCCACGGCCCGCCCCGCCCTGGCCGCCGTCGGCGGCCGCGTCGTAGTCGCCACCTGGGGCGGCGACTACGGCGACCTGCTCGGCAAGCATGTCGAGCAGCCGCTGCTCAAGCCGCTGGGCATCGAGGCGGTGCAGAGCGTGGACGACGGCCCGCCGCGCAAGGCCAAGCTGCTGGCCGAGCGCAACGGCCGCCGCGGCAGCCTCGACGTGGTGTCGATGGTCGACTTCGAGGCCAGCGGCCTCGCGCAGCTGGGCCTGTTCGAGACGCTGACCGAGGCCAACGTGCCGAACGCGAGGAACGCCATCGCCGCGCTGCGCCAGCCGCAGGCGCTGCCGCACATCTACTCGGGCCTGGTCATCGCCTACAACCCCGCGAAGATCAAGGCGGCGCCGAAGTCGCTCGCCGACCTCTGGGACCCGAAGTACAAGGGCCGCGTCGGCTTCGCCGACATCCTGTTCCCCTACAACATCGCCGCCGCCTCGCTCGCGGCCGGCGGCACGCTGGGCGACCTCGCGCCCGGCATGGCCAAGCTCGGCGAGATGAAGGCGCTGGCGCCCAAGATCTTCGCCACCAACGAGGCGGTGGCGCAGGCGCTCAAGGCCGAGGACATCTGGATCACCCTGGCCTGGCGCGCCCGCGTCCACCAGTGGCGGCGCGCCGGCGTGAGCGTGGCGGCGGCCGTGCCGGCCGAGGGCATCGTGCCGACCACCTTCACCGCCTCGGTGCCCAAGAACAGCCAGCAGAAGGACAACGCCTTCGCCTACCTGAACGCCATGCTCGATGCCGGCGCGCAGTCGGCCTTCGCCGAGCGCATGGGCTACGTGCCCACCGTCACCAATGCGAAGCTGCCGCCCGAGCTGGCCGCGCAGATCGCCTTCACGCCCGAGGAGCAGTCGCGCTTCAAGGTACCCGATTTCGGCTACTTCGCGCAGGCGATGCCGGCGCTGCAGCAGTACTGGTCGCGCGACTTCAAGGCGGCCTGAGCGATGCGTCTTTTGACCCTGCCCGCCATCGCGATCGTGCTGGCGCTGATGGTGGCGCCGATGGCGATGCTGCTGCGCTACTCGCTCAACCTCTACACGCCGACCGAGCTGATGGTCGAGGCCTTCACGGCGCGCAACTACGTGCAGCTGTTCGCCGACCCGTACTTTCGCGAGGTGCTGGGGGTGACGCTGAAGGTGGCCGCGCTGACCACGGGCATCGCCCTGCTGCTCGGCCTGCCTGCCGGCTACACGCTGGCGCGCATGCCGCGGCGCTGGAAGATGTGGCTCACGCTGGCCACCATCCTGCCGCTGATGGTGGGCAACGTGGTGCGCTCGGCCGGCTGGATGGCGCTGCTGGGCAACAGCGGGCTGTTCAATGCGCTGGCGCAATGGAGCGGATTGGCGCGCGAGCCGCTGCAGCTGATGTTCCACCAGCCCGCGGTGGTGGGCGTGATGGTCACGATCGTGCTGCCGCTGATGGTGATGACGCTGGCCAGCGTGATCGAGGGCATTCCGCGCAACGTCGAGGAGGCCGCGGCCAACCTCGGTGCGCGGCCCTTCACCGCCTTTCGCCGCGTGGTGCTGCCGCAGGCCATGCCGGGCGTGATCGCGGGCATGTCGCTGGTATTCATCCTCTGCATGAACGCCTATGCCACGCCGGTGCTGATCGGCGGGCCGCGCTTTCGCATGATGACGCCCGAGATCTACCAGCAGTTCGTCGGGCTCAACAACTGGCCCTTCGGCGCGGCGCTGGCCTTCATGCTGCTGGCGGTGACGCTGGTCGCGGTGCTCGGGATCGGGATGGCGCTGCAGGCCGGCCTCAGGCCCGCAAGGCCGACAGCGCCCGCAGCCGCCGATGCGCCTCGCCCTGCGCATCGACCGGCGACTGGTTCTTCGCCTGCAGGTAGTGGTGGGTGAAGACCGCGAGGTAGGCGTCGAGGATCTGCGCGGCCAGCGCGTCGCCGGCCAGTTCCATGCACAGGCTCGCGACCTCGCTGGTGCAGAGGTGGTCGTCGCGGCCCGACTGGCGCAGCCGGTACTGCGTGCTGCGCGCGAGCACCGGGCTCAGCACCGGCAGCTGCGCGAGGTAGGCGCTGCGCCGGAACATCTTGCGCCCCTCGGCCCAGGTGCCGTCGAGCAGCACGAACAGCGGGCGCTTCGCGGGGTGGCCCTGCGAGGCCTCGGGCGGCGCGACGGTCTCCACCACCCGCGCGGGCGCGGCGTACTGCCCCGGAAACACCACGTACGGCTGCCATTGCGGATCGGCCAGCAGGGCCAGCAGCGCGGGATCGGCGTCGGTGCGCGACCAGCCGAAGGCGAAGGTGTCCTCGACCACGTCGGCGATCAGCCAGCCGGTGTTGCTGGGCTTGAGCGCCTCGATGTCGCCCATGATCAGGCAGACGCCCGCGCGCGTGGCCATCGAGGGCCGCAGCGCGCACAGGCAATGGCTGGGCGCGAGCCGGCAGCCGGCGCAGCGTTCGCGCTTGAAGCCGCCACGGGCCAGGAAGGGTTTGACGCTGCGCGCGAGGCGTTCGGCGCGCAGCAGGGAGACGGCGTGGGGCATGCGCCGATTCTCGGGCATGCCCGCATGCCGGCCGGTCTTCAACCGGCCTTGAGGAACACGTCGTGATCGGGGGCGAAGTTGGCGTGCAGCGGCAGCATCGCGCCGCCCAGCGCGCAGGCTTGTGCGCCGACGCGGCCGCCATGCAGCTGCGGGCGCCACAGGCCCTCCCAGTTGCAGCCGTCGAGCGCGGCGCGCGTGGCCTCGAGCAGCGCCTGCTGCAGTGGGCGCGACATCGAGCCGTCCATCACCACGTCGGCCAGGTCGAGCATCGCGGTGCCGCTCGCGATCGCATGGGCCAGCGCCTCGGCGGCCGAGGCGAGCCAGGCCGCGGTGGCGTCGGCAAACGGCGGCTGCAGCGCGCGCTCGTCGTAGGCCGCGTCGGGGTCGACACCCTCGCGCTGCAGCCGCTGCTCGAGCTCCCACAGCGAGGCCTCGGCGATCAGCTGCGGCGGCGCCGCGTCGGCATCGCCATCGCGCTTGGCGCCGCGCACGCGCTGCATCGGCAGCGAGGCGAGCGCGCCCGCATTGCCGTGCGCGCCGCCATGCAGGTGCGAGTTGAGCACCAGGCCGCCGCCGACGAAGGTGTCGACGAACACGTAGAGAAAGCTCTTCAGGTCGTGGCCGCGCCCGCTCACCAGCTCGGCCACGCAGGCCGCGACCGTGTCGCGCGCGAAGATCACCGGCAGGTCGGTGCGCTGTCGCACCTCAGCGCCCAGGTCCATGCCGTTCCACAGGTCGGACTGCGCCTTCGACAGCCCGAGCGTGCGGTGCCAGCCGCCGAGCAGGAACGGCGCGGCGAGCCCCACGCCGACGGTGCGCGCGGCCAAGGGTCCCAGGCCGTCGCGCAGCCGGTGGGTGTGCTGGGCAATCGCGGGCAGCAGCGCGTCGGCGTCGGGAAAGTCGTAGGCCATCGCATGGCGCTCGCGCACCCGGGCCGTGAAGTCGATCAGCAGCCACTCGGCGCCGCGCCGGCCGACCTTGACGCCGATCGCGAAGGCGCCGTCGGGGTTGAGCGCGAGCGGCACCGAGGGCTGGCCGATGCGGCCGCGCACGCGGCTCTGCTTGACGATCAGCCCGTCCTCCTCGAGCCGCGCGGTGATCAGCCCGATGGTCTGCGCGCTCAGGCCGGTGAGGCGCGCGAGGTCGGCCTTGGGCAGGCTGCCGTGCACGCGCAGCGCCTGCAGCACGGTGCGCTCGTTGAACTGGCGCATGCCGACCTGGTTGGAGCCGCGCGGGCGCAGCAGGTCGGGCATGCGCGCGGCGGGCGCGGCATCAGGCATGCGCCTCCGCGGGCAAGGCGCTCGGCGGCATGGCGCCGGTCATCACGGCCACGGTGTCGCTCATGCTGATCTTCTTCGGATCGAGCACGGCGGCGCGCTTGCCCAGGCGCGCGACGTGGATGCGGTCGGCGACCTCGAACACGTGCGGCATGTTGTGGCTGATCAGCACCACGGGCAGGCCGCGGTCGCGCACGCGGCGGATCAGCTCGAGCACCATGTTGCCCTCCTTCACGCCGAGCGCGGCGGTGGGCTCGTCCATGATGACCACGTGGCGCGCGAAGGCCGCGCTGCGCGCCACCGCCACGCACTGGCGCTGGCCGCCCGAGAGGGTCTCGACCGCCTGCGTCATCGACTGGATGCCGACCTTGAGGTCGGCCATGCGGGCCGTGCTCTCCAGCAGCATCCTCTTCTTGTCGAGCATGCGCAGCACGTTGCCGAGGAAGCCGGGGCGGCGCAGCTCGCGGCCGAGGAACAGGTTCTCGTAGATGGTCATCGCGGGCGCGACGGCCAGGTCCTGGTAGACGGTCTCGATGCCGGCCCGCCGCGCATCGAGCGGATTGCGGAACTGCACCGGCTGGCCGTCGAGCAGGATCCGGCCCTCGTCGGGCACGATCGCGCCCGACAGTGCCTTGATGAGCGAGGACTTGCCCGCGCCGTTGTCGCCGATCACCGCGAGGATCTCGCCCTCGCGCAGCTCGAAGTCGACGCCGTCGAGCGCGGTGACCTGGCCGTAGCGCTTCACCAGGCCCTGGGCCTCCATCACCACCTTCGGGTTCGTCACGGCGTTCATCAGCGGGCCCCCTTGCGCGAGAGCTGGTCGGCCGCCACCGCGAGGATCACGAGCACGCCCGTCACCAGCACCTGGTAGATCGACGACACGCCCATCAGCGTGAGGCCGTTGCGGAACACGCCCACGATCAGCACGCCGATCAGCGAGCCCAGCACGATGCCGCGGCCGCCGAACAGGCTGGTGCCGCCCAGCACCACCGCCGTGATGGCGTCGAGGTTCTCGGTCTGGCCCGCGTTCGGGTCGCCCACGCCGGTGCGCGCCACCGACAGCAGCGAGGCGATGCCGTAGAGCACGCCCGCGGCCACGTACACGCCCAGCAGCACGCGCTGCGTCGGGATGCCGACCAGCCGCGTGGCCTCGGCGTTGTTGCCCACCGCGTAGACGTGGCGCCCGGCGCCGGTCTCGCGCAGCACGAACCAGGCGAGGCCGTAGAGCGCCACCATCAGCACCGAGCCCCACGCCACCTCGGCGCTGCCGATGGTGAAGGTGGTGCCCAGGCCCGTGAGGCCGGCCGGCAGGTCGGTGATGGTCTGCGAGGACGAATACAGCTGCGTGATCGCGAAGGCGATGTTGAGCGTGCCCAGCGTCACGATGAAGGGCGGCAGCTTGATGCGCGTGACCAGCAGGCCGTTGAGCAGGCCGAACAGCGTGGTCACGCCGATGCCGCAGAGGATGGCCACCGGCACCGGCAGGCCGAGCTCGGTGGCGAACTTGCTCATGATGATGCCGCCCAGCGCCATCACCATGCCGCACGACAGGTCGATGCCGGCCGTGAGGATGATCAGCGTCTGGCCGATCGCGATCACGCCCACCACCATCACCTGCTGCAGGATCAGCGAGAGGTTGCCGCCGGTGAGAAAGCGGTCGGACTGGGTCGCGAAGAAGATGCAGGCACCCAGCAGGGCCAGCCACGGCCCGAGGGCGCCCCACGGGATGTGGTGCGTTGCGGATTTCGCCATCGATGTGCCTCCCCGGGGCGGGTTGGTTACTTCTTGCCCCAGCACAGCTCGGCACCGGTCTTGGTGTCCTTGCTCTCGACGCCGGCCACGCTCTTGCCCGCGATCAGGGTCACGCCGGTGTCGACGTAGCCCGAGGCCTTCTTGCCGGTCTTCGCGAATTCGACGCCCGCGGCCACGCCCATCGCGGCCATCTTCAGCGGGTACTGCTGCGAGGTCGCGGCGATGATGCCGGCGTTGGTGTCCTTGATGCCCTGGCAGCCGCCGTCGACGGAGACGATCAGCACGCCCTTCTCCTTGCCCGCGCGCTTGAGCGCGTTGTAGGCACCGGCCGCGGCGGGCTCGTTGATGGTGTAGACCAGGTTCACGTCGGGCGCCTTCTGCAGGCAGTTCTCCATCACGGTCTGGGCCTTGGCCTGGTCGCCGAAGCTGTCGGCCATGCAGACGATCTCGGGCGCCTTCGACAGCTCGTTCGACTTGGCGTCGTTCGCGGCCAGCCCGAAGCCCTTCATGAAGCCGTTGTGGCGCTGCGCGCCCACCGGGTGGCCCGGCAGCAGGTCGAGCGCGACGATCTTCGGCGTCTTGCCGGCCATCGCGGCCTTGGCGTATTCGCCGATCAGCACGCCGGCCGTGTAGTTGTTGGTGGCGAACAGCGCGTCGGTGGCCTCGGGCGGATCGGCCGGGCTGTCGAGCGCGATCACCATGATCCCCTTGTCGCGCGCCTTCTTGATCGCCGGCACGATGGCCTTGGCGTCGCTCGGCGTGATCAGGATGGTCTTGGCGCCGGCCGCGATCATGTTCTCCATGGCCGTGATCTGCCCCGCGTTGTCGCCGTCGGCCTTGCCCGCGCCCGACAGCAGCTTGGCGCCGAGCTTCTTGGCCTCTTCCTGCGCGCCCTCCTTCATCTTCACGAAGAAGGGGTTGGTCTCGGTCTTGGTGACGAGGCCGATCACCGGTTCGCCGGCGGCGAAGGCGGTGGAGGCGGCGACGGACGCGGCCGCCAGGGCCAGGATGCAGCGGATGCGGGGCATGGTTGTCTCTCCTTGGGCGGGCGGCTGGATCGGACCGCCCCGTGGTTCTCGGGATCCGGCCCGTTCGCCATGCGGATGGCGTCGCCGGCCGGGCGCCAGCGGACTATCGGCCAAGGAAACGACTAAATCAAGTTGGTTTAGTTATCGAAAACCCGCACAGGAAGCATCAAGGATTCGGCTCGCGGCGATGGATCTGGACGCCTGTCAAACAAAACAGTTACTTGCATTTACTCACATTACCGACAGAATGACCCAGCATTTGGAGGTCAAGCACGCGTGAGTGGCGAGGTCGTCGAACTGCTGAGAACCCAGCCCGAAATCGCGCTGTTCCTCGTGCTCGCCATCGGCCATGCCGTCGGCGCCATCCGCTTCGGACCGATCCAGCTCGGCGGCATCTGCGGCACCCTGATCGCCGCGCTGGTGGTCGGCCAGCTCGGCATCCGGGTCGACGACAGCGTGAAGAACGTGTTCTTCATGCTCTTCATCTTCGCGCTCGGCTATGCGGGCGGCCCGCAGTTCTTCGCCAACCTCGACGCCAAGGGCCTGCGCCTGGGCCTCTTGTGCCTCGTCGAGGTGGTGGCGGTGCTCGCGCTGGTGCTGGGCGCCACCGTGCTGCTGTCGCTCGACCAGGGCACGGCCGCCGGGCTGATGGCCGGCGCGGCCACCGAGTCGGCGGTGGTGGGCACGGCCACCGACGCGATCTCCAAGCTGGGCCTGCCGGCCGCGGACATGCAGCAGCTGCAGGCCAACGTGGTCACGGCCTACTCGATCACCTATGTGTTCGGCTTGATCGCGATCGTGGTCTTCACGAGCCAGGTGTTTCCGCTGCTGCTGCGCGTGGACCTGCGCGCCGAGGCCGATCGCCTGTGGAAGACCATGGGCGGCGGCGATGATCCCGGCGCCGCGAGCGCGGTGCCCGAGATGGTCGGCCGCGTGTTCGAGGTGACGACCGGACGCGGCCGCTCGATCGGCGAGCTGGCCACGATCCTCGGCGGCCAGGCCCACGTCGAGCGCGTGCTGCGCGCCGGCCAGAGCCTGGCGGTGGAGCCCGCGCTGCGGCTGCGTGCCCACGACCGGGTGCTGGCCATCGGCCGGCGCGCGGCGCTGGTCAACGTGGCCGAGCTGCTGGGCCGCGAGTTCGCCGACACCACGGCCTTCGACGCGGTGGTCGAGACCACCGAGGCGGTGTTGAACCGGCGCGAATGGTTCGGCCGCGAGCTGCGCGAGCTGGCCGCGGCGCTGCCGCCCTCGGTGCAGGTCACGGGCGTGGCGCGCGACCGCCATGCGATGCCGCTGCTGGGCGAGCTGCGGCTCGCGCGCGGCGACGTGCTCCAGCTCTACGGGCCGGTCGACGAGGTGGCGCGCGCGCTGCCGCTGGCCGGCGACCGGGTGCTGGCCTCGACGCGCAGCAACATCAGCTTCGCGGCCGCGGGCATCCTGCTCGGCGTCTTCATCGGCGGCTTCAGCGTCAAGCTCGGCGGCATCCCGTTCTCGCTCGGCACCGGCGGCGGCGCGCTGCTCACCGGCCTGGGCTTCGGCTGGTACCAGGCGAAGAACCCACACCGGCTCAGCGTGCCGCCCGATGCACTGGCGCTGATGAAGGACCTGGGCCTGGCCACCTTCATCGCCTGCGTCGGCCTGGCCTCGGGGCCGCAGGCGCTGGCGCTGATCAAGAAATTCGGCGTGGCGCTGCCGCTGGTCGGCGTGGCCGTGGCGGTGGTGCCGGCGAGCCTGTCGCTGTTCGTCGGCCACCGGCTGCTCAAGCTCGAGGCGCCGGTGCTGCTGGGCGCGATCGCGGGCCAGCAGTGCAGCACGCCGGCCCTCAGCGCGGTGCAGAACGCGGCCGGCAATGCCACGCCGCTGCTGGGCTACACCATCACCTATGCGATCTCGAACGTGGTGCTGCCGCTGATGGGACCGCTGATCGTCGCGCTGGCCGGGCTGGTGCAGCACGCGGCGAAATGAATTCGAAACCTCGAAGGAGCTGATCCATGGAATGGCTGCACGAAACATTCAAGAAGTCGCCCGAGATGGCGCTCTTTCTCTCGCTGGCGGTCGGCTACTGGATCGGCAAGATCAAGTTCGGCAAGTTCCAGCTCGGCGGCGTGGCCGGCTCGCTGCTGGTGGCGGTGATCGTGAGCCAGGTCGGCGTGCAGGTCGATGCCGGCGTGAAGGCGGTGCTGTTCGCGCTCTTCATCTACGCGGTGGGCTTCGAGAGCGGCCCGCAGTTCTTCAGCTCGCTGGGGCGGCAATCGATCAAGGAGATCGTCCTGGCCGCGGTGATGGCGGCCACCGGCCTGGCCACGGTGGTGGTCATGGCCAAGTGGTTCGGGCTCGACAAGGGCCTGGCGGCCGGCGTGGCGGCCGGCGGCCTCACGCAGTCGGCCATCATCGGCACGGCCGGCGACGCGATCGCCAAGCTCGGCCTCGACGCGGCCGAGACCGCGCGGCTGCAGGCCAACGTGGCGATCGGCTATGCCGTGACCTACGTGTTCGGGTCCTTCGGCGCGATCATCGTCTGCGTCAACCTGCTGCCCAAGTTCATGGGCCGCACCATCCGCGACGACGCGATCGCGGCCGAGACCGCGATGCAGGCCGGCGTGAAGGTGCTCGGTGCCGACCAGGAGGAAGCTGCGCCCTCGCTGGTGGGCCGCATCTACGAGCTCACGGCCGATCCGCAACGCACCGTGGCCGACATCGAGAACGCCGACCCGGCCACCACCATCACCATCGAGCGCGTCAAGCGCGACGGCCGCTTCGTCGAGGTCAACCCCACGCTCGCGCTGCGCCGCGGCGACATCGTGCTGGCCGTCGGCCGGCGCGACGCGGTGGTGGCGAGCGCGCCGCTGCTGGGCAAGGAGGTCTACGCGGTCGAGGGCATGGAGCTCACCATGCACAAGCGCGACATCGTGCTGGCCAACAAGGACTTCGAGCGCAAGACCGTGGCGCAGATCCGCGAGGCCACCGCGGGCGGCGTGCGCCACGGCATCGTCGTGGTGCAGCTGAGCCGCATGGGCCAGGTGCTGCCGATGCAGCCCGACACCGTGGTGCAGGCCGGCGACGTGGTCACGATCTTCGGCGCCGAGCAGGACGTCAAGCGCGTGGCCGCGATCGTCGGCGACGTGATCGTGCCGAGCGCCAAGACCGACTTCGTCTACCTCGGCGCGGGCCTGGTGGTCGGCCTGCTGGTGGGCCTCTTGAGCGTGAAGATCGGCAGCATCCCGCTCACGCTCGGCGCCGGTGGCGGCGCCCTGCTCTCGGGCCTGCTGTTCGGCTGGTACCGCGCGCGGCGCCAGACCTTCGGCGCGCTGCCGACCAGCGCCGTGCAGCTGCTCAAGGACCTGGGCCTGGCCGGCTTCGTGGTGGTGGTGGGGCTGTCGTCGGGACTGCAGGCGGTACAGACCGTCAAGGAGCACGGGCTCACGATCTTCGGCGTGGGCGTGGTCGTGACCATCGTGCCGATGATCCTCACGATGCTGTTCGGCCGCTACGTGCTGCGCTATGCCAACACCGCGATCTTCGCGGGCGCGCTCAGCGGCTCGCGCAGCGCCAACCCGGCTTTCGGCGAGGTGCTCGACAAGGCCGAGAACTCGATTCCCACCGTGCCCTTCGCGATCACCTACGCGCTGGCCAACGTGTTCCTCACGCTGCTCGGGCCGCTGATCGTCGCGCTGGTCTGAGCGCACCCCCTCCCTTCCTCTCTCTTCTTCCTTTCCTGCCTTACCCACAACCAAGGAGCCTTTCCATGGATTTCGGCGACGTGAAAAAACTCAGCGGCCTGAGCCCCTTCGAACTCAAGGACGCGCTGATCCAGGTGGCCAGCCAGGGCGACCGCCTGATGCTCAACGCAGGGCGCGGCAATCCGAACTTCCTCGCGACCACGCCGCGCCACGGCTTCTTCGCGTTCGGCGAATTCGCCATGACCGAGAGCGAGCGCTCCTTCGTCTACATGGAGGGCGTGGGCGGCTTCCCGCAGCGCGAGGGCATCGAGGCGCGCTTCGAGATCTTCACCAAGGCCAACGCGGGCCGGCCCGGCGTGCGCTTCATCGAGGCCGCGGTGTCGTACGTGCGCGACCAGCTCGGCCTGTCGGCCGGCGACTTCATCTACGAGATGTGCGAGGCGATCCTGGGCTGCAACTACCCGGTGCCCGACCGCATGCTGCGGCTCAGCGAGATCATCGTGGGCCAGTACATCCACAAGGAGATGATCGGCACCCACCCCTTCGTGGGCAGGTTCGACATGTACGCGGTGGAAGGCGGCACCGCCGCCATGACCTACCTGTTCAACAGCCTGCGCGAGAACGGGCTGCTCGAGCCCGGCGACACCATCGCGCTGGGCATGCCGATCTTCACGCCCTACATCGAGATCCCGCACCTCAACGACTACCAGCTGATCGAGGCGCTGATCGACGCACCGTCCGAGAACGGCTGGCAGTACACGAAGAAGGAGCTGCAGAAGCTGCTCGACCCGAAGGTCAAGGCCTTCTTCCTGTGCAACCCGAGCAACCCGCCCTCGGTGAAGATCAGCGACGAGGTGCTCGGCGACATCGCCGACATCGTCAAGCAGCGGCCCGACCTGATCATCCTGACCGACGACGTCTACGGCACCTTTGCCGACGACTTCCGCTCGCTGTTCGCGATCTGCCCGCGCAACACCATCCTCGTGTATTCGTTCTCCAAGTACTTCGGTGCCACCGGCTGGCGCATGGGCGTGGTGGCCACGCACGAGGACAACGTGCTCGACCACCAGATCGCGGCCCTGCCCGAGGCGGCGCTGAAGGAACTCGACGCGCGCTACAGCTCGATCACCACCGAGCCGCGCCGGCTCAAGTTCATCGACCGGCTGGTGGCCGACAGCCGCACCGTGGCGCTCAACCACACGGCCGGCCTGTCGACGCCGGTGCAGGCGCAGATGGTGATGTTCTCGCTGTTCTGCCTGATGGACGAACCCGAGGCCTACAAGCACGCGATGAAGCGCATCGTGAAGCGGCGCAAGGAGGCGCTCTACCGCGAGCTCGGGCTGCCGCTGTCGGCCGACCCGAACTCGGTGAGCTACTACCACCTGCTCGACCTGCAGGAGATCGCCACCCAGATGTACGGCGAGCGCTTCGGCGCCTGGATCGTGACCCAGCTGCAGCCCAACGAGGCGCTGTTCCGCATCGCCGAGGAGACCGGCATCGTGCTGCTGCCGGGCCGCGGCTTCGGCGGCAAGCACGCCTCGGGCCGGGTCTCGCTGGCCAACCTCAACGAGTACGACTACGCCAACATCGGGCGCTCGCTGCGCAAGCTGGCGTCGGAGTACTTCGCGCGCTTCGAGCAGCAGTCGGGCAAGGCCAGGCGCAGCAGCGATCCGGCGGTGTCGGCGGTGGTGGTGAAGCCGCAGAAGGCGGCGAAGGCCAAGGGCGGCAAGAAGAAGTAGGCTGCGAGGACCGACCGCTTCGCGCATGGCCTGGATCCTGGTCGCCGCCGCTCTCTGCACCGCCCTCCACCTGGGCGCCATCGCGCTGGCGGCGATGCGCTTCGGCATCCCGATCCGGGAGATCCATTACGGCTGGGGCCCGACGCTGCTGCGCATCGGCCCGCTGCGGATCAAGCCGCTGGTGTTCGCGGGCTCGGTCGTGCTCAAGGACGGCGGGGCCGAAGGGCTCGAGGGCGATGCCAAGCGCGATGCCTTCGACAGCCAGCCGCGCACGACGCGGCTGCTGATCGGCTGCGCCGGGCCGTTCGCGCTGCTGACGCTCGCGCTGCTGGTGTCGCCCTTCGACGGCCTCGGGCAGGTCGGCAGCGGTTTCGTGCAGTACGTCGAGGGCGCGCTGTCGCCATTCGGGCAGGCGCAGCGGCTGCTGCGGCTCGCGGCCGAGGCGGCCGGCGGCCTGGACTTCGTGCCGCTGCTCGGCCTGGTCGCGGCGAAGACCGCCGCCTTCAACCTGCTGCCGCTGCCCGGCAGCAACGGCGGTTTCCTGCTGCAGGCCCTGTTCGAGCGCACGGCACTGGCGCGGCGCTGGCCGCCACAGGCCACGCAGGCAGCGCTGCTGCTGTTCCTGGGCTCGATGCTGTCGTGGCTGCTGGCCCTGGCGATCTACCTCGGGCCCTTGCTGGTTTGACCGCGCATCACGCCGGGCTGGCAGCCCGCCGCGCCCCAGCCTCCAGCCGCATCACCTTCCACGCGCACAAGGTCCCCGCCACCGCGAGCAGCGCCGCCAGCGCGAACATCGTGCGGTAGCCGAAGGCCTGCGCCACCGCGCCGCCCAGCAGCACGCCGAGCACGCCGCCGAAGCCGTAGCCGATGACGGTGAACAGCGCCTGGCCACGTCCGCGCAGCCGGCCCGGGAAGCGGCGCGACACCACGGCGATGCAGGTGGTGTGGTGGGCCGCGAAGCTCAGCGCGTGCAGCCACTGGGCCACGACCAGCGCGGCGATCCAGCCGCCGAGGCCGGCGGTCAGGCCCAGCCGCGCGACGGCCGCGATGCCGCACACCAGCATCCAGCGCGGCATCGGCAGCAGGCCGATCAGCCGGCCCTGCAGGAAGAACCAGACGATCTCGGCCACCACCGACAGCGCCCACAGCAGGCCGATGGTGCTCTTGCCGTAGCCGAGCGAATCGAGGTAGAGCGAGAAGAAGGCATAGACCGAGAAGTGCGACATCACCTGGAAGAACAGCGCCGCGAAGAACCACTGCACGACGCGGTTGCGCAGCACCGGGCCGATGGGTTCGCCGGGCGCGTCGTGCGCGGCCACGGGCTCGCGGCTGTCGGGCAGGCGCAGGGTGGCGAGCAGCACCACGGCCAGGGTGCCGGCTGCCCAGGCCGGGAAGTGCTTCATGCCGAAGCGGTCGAACCACTCGCCCGCGACGAACACGGTGACCAGGAAGCCGGCCGAACCGCACAGCCGGATGCGCCCGTAGCGGCCCCAGTCGCCGGCCACGAGGTGCGCCATGGCGGCCTCGGTCAGCGACATCATCGAGCTGGTGTGGGTGAACATCAGCAGCAGCACCAGCGCGAGCCACCACGCGCCGCCGTTCCACCACAGGCCGAAGGAACTGAGCAGCGCGATCGCCGCGCTGATGCGCAGCAGCAGCACGCGCTGGCCCGTGTGGTCGCTGAGCGCCCCCCAGGCATAGGGCGCGAACACGCGCGTGACCGACTGCACCGAGGCCAGCAGGCTGATGGTGAAGATCGGCAGCCCCAGGTCCTTGAGCCACAGCGGCAGGTAGGGATTGAAGAAGCCGATGTGCGCGAAATAGCTGGCCGACAGGCCAGCGAACGCCAACAGGTGGCCGCGCCCGGCCACGGGTGGCGGCGTGGACACTAGAGGAAGGACGCCTGCGGCGACGTGGCCTGGGTCTTCTCGTTGTCGCCCTGCACGTCACCGCACTGGGCGCGGTGGCGCAGCGCATGGTCCATCACCACCAGCGCGAGCAGCGCCTCGGCGATCGGCGTCGCGCGGATGCCCACGCAGGGATCGTGGCGGCCCTTGGTGACCACCTCGACCGGGTTGTTGTTCACGTCGATCGACTGGCGCGGGCTGATGATCGAGCTGGTGGGCTTGATCGCGATGCTGACCTCGAGGTCCTGCCCCGAGCTGATGCCGCCGAGGATGCCGCCCGCGTTGTTGCTCAGGAAGCCGGTCGGCGTGATCGAGTCGCCATGGGTGGTGCCGCGCTGCGTCACGCTGTCCCAGCCGGCGCCGATCTCGACCGCCTTCACGGCATTGAGGCCCATCATTGCGTAGGCGATATCGGCATCGAGCTTGTCGTAGAGCGGCTCGCCGAGGCCGACGGGCACGCGGGTGGCCGTCACGCGCACGCGCGCGCCGCAGGAGTCGCCGGCCTTGCGCAGCCGGTCCATGTAGTCCTCGAGCGCGCTCACGTCGGCGATCGGCGCGAAGAAGGGATTGTTCGGCACGTGGTCCCAGCTCTCGAAGGGGATCGCGATCTCGCCGATCTGCGTCATGCAGCCGCGGAACACCATGCCGAATTTCTCGGCCAGCCACTTCTTGGCGACCGCGCCGGCCGCGACCGTGGGCGCGGTGAGCCGGGCCGAGGAGCGCCCGCCGCCGCGCGGGTCGCGAATGCCGTACTTCCTGTGGTACGTGAAGTCGGCGTGGCCCGGGCGGAACTGCTGGGCGATCTGGCCGTAGTCCTTGCTGCGCTGGTCGGTGTTCTGGATCAGCAGCGCGATCGGGGTGCCCGTGGTCTTGCCTTCGTACACGCCCGAGAGGATCTGCACCGCGTCGGGCTCGTTGCGCTGGGTGACGTGGCGGCTGGTGCCGGGACGGCGGCGGTCGAGGTCGGCCTGGATGTCGGCTTCGCTCAGTGCCATGCCCGGGGGGCAGCCGTCGATCACGCAGCCGATGGCCGGGCCGTGGGATTCCCCGAAATTGGTGACCGCGAAGAGATGTCCGAAGGTGTTGCCGCTCATGGGCGGGGATTATCCCCCGCAAAGCGGGGCCGGACGGCGCGGCGCCCGAATGCCCGAGGGCAACGCCCGCGCGGCCTATTCGGTGGCGCCCTCGAGCCGACGCGCCAGCGCGCCGAGCTGAAGCTCGATCGAGAACAGCCGCTCGTTGAGCACCGCGGTCTGCAGCCGGATCGCCTCGACGATCGCGCGGGCCTGCGGATCGGGCGTGTTGTCGACCAGCTCCGCGAGGTCGTGCAGCTTCTTGCGCAGTTCGTTGCTCATGGACTCTCCGTGGGGTTCGTTCGGTGACGCGGCCAGTATGGGCCCGGCCCGGCCTCAGGGCAACGCATCGGCCGCGGCGGGCCGGGTTTGTCCCGAGCGGCGCATGACCACGGCCAGCAGCCCCGCGATGGCCAGCAGCACCACCACGCCGATGCCGGCCATCAGGTGCAAGCCGCGCAGCAGCGCCGTGCGCGCATCGGCCAGCAGTTCGGCACCGGCCGCGCCGCCGAGCTGCCCGGCCAGCGCCACGGCACCGCCGAGCGTGCTGCGCGCGGCCTCGACCGCGGCGGCGTCGCCGAGCGAGGCCGGCACGGCGTCGGCCATCATGGCGCGGTAGACCGCCGCGCCCACGCTGCCGAGGATGGCGATGCCCAGCGCGCCACCGAATTCGGAACTGGTTTCCGAAATCGCCGAGGCCACGCCCGCGCGCTCGGGCGGCGCGCTGCCGACCACCAGGTCGGTCGACAGCGTGAACACCACCGCCAGCCCGAGCGAGGACACGACCATGCTGCCCACCAGCAGCGCCAGGCCGCCCTGCACCGGCAGCGCGACCAGCAGCGCGAAGCCCAGCGCCGCGACCACCAGTCCGCCGGTCATCGCATGCACCGGCCGCACGCGCCGCGTGAGCGCGGGCGCCGCCATCGAGCCCACGATGAAGGCGCCCGCGCTGGGCACGCTCCACAGGCCGGCCTGCAGCGGCGACAGCCCGAGCACCATCTGCAGGTACTGGGCCTCGTAGAGGAACAGCCCGAACATCACGAAGCACGACAGCATGTAGGCGCCCAGCGCCACGCTGAAGGCCGGCGCGCGGAACAGCCGCAGGTCGATCATCGGGTTGGCCAGCCGTCGCTGGCGCCGCACGAACAGCCAGCCGATGGCCAGCCCCACCGCGATGGCGGCGAGCGACAGCGCGCTCGCGCCGTGCTCGGCCGTCTGCTTCACGCCGTAGATGGCCGGCAGCACCGCGCCCAGCGACAGCGCCACGCTCGCGAGGTCGAGCCGCGCGGCCTCGGGGTCGCGGTATTCGGGCAGCAGCACGGGGCCGAGCACCAGCAGCAGCACCATCACCGGCACGCCGACCAGGAACACCGAGCCCCACCAGAAGTATTCGAGCAGCACGCCGCCGACCACCGGGCCGATGACCGCGCCCGCCGAGAAGCTCGAGATCCAGACGCCGATGGCCAGCGTGCGCTGACCGGGATCGAGGAACATGTTGCGGATCAGCGAGAGCGTGGACGGCGCCAGCGTCGCGCCGGCCACGCCGAGCAGCGCGCGGGTGGCGATCAGCATGTTGGCGCTGCTCGAGAAGGCCGCCAGCACCGAGGCCAGGCCGAAGGCCACGGCGCCGATCAGCAGCAGCCGGCGCCGCCCGATGCGGTCGCCCAGCGTGCCCATGGTGACCAGCAGGCCCGCGACCAGGAAGCCGTAGATGTCGACGATCCACAGCAGCTGCGCCGCCGTGGGCTTGAGTGCCTCGCTGATCGCGGGGATCGCGAGGTTCAGCACCGTGAGGTCCATCGAATAGAGCATGCACGGCAGCGCGATGACGGCCAGGCCGGTCCATTCGCGCACCGTGGCGCGCGGCGGCGCGGCGCCGCTCATCGAGGGCCCTCGGGGCCGGGGCCGAACGAGAGGATCGGCCGCAGCTCGATGCTGCCGTTGCGCGCGGACGGGATGCCGGCCGCGATCCGCAGCGCTTCCTCCTCGCTGCCGGCCTCGACCAGGTAGAAGCCGCCGAGCTGTTCGCTGGTCTCGGCGAAGGGGCCGTCGGTCACGGACAGCCGGCCGCGGCGCATGCGCACGGTGGTGGCGGTCTCGGCCGGCTGCAGGGCCTCGGCCTCGACCAGCTGGCCGCGCGCGCGCAACTGCGCGTCGTAGTCGATGTGTTCCTGGATGTAGTGCGCCATGTCGAGCGGCGGAGCCTCGGTTTCGTAGATCAGGCAAAGGTACTTCATGCGGCATTCCCCTCGGCGGCGTCCATGCTCTGGATCGGACGGACTTCGATGCTGCCGTGGCGCGCCATGGGGATGTGGCCCGCGAGCTGGATCGCGACGTTGAGGTCGCGCGCCTCGATCAGGATGAAGCCGCAGAGCTGCTCGCGCACCTCCGCGAACGGCCCGTCGACGTGCGAGGCCTTGCCGTCGCGCACGCGCACGACCTTGGCGGACCTGGCGCTCGCCAGCACGTCGGCGGCGATGAAGTGGCCGTTCTTCTCGAGCTCGCGGTCGTAGGCCATCGAGTCTTCGTCGAGCGCGCGCCGCTCGTCCGGCGACAGGGTGGCGAACAGGGCCGGGTCGCAGTGGACGAGGCAGAGGTATTTCATGCGGAATCTCCTTTCGGATGGAATGAGGACACCACTGGTCGATCGGCGAGGCGCCGGATCGACATGCGGGCGCAACAAACTGCAAATATTTCTAGCCGGGCAAGGACGCCAGTTGCCGCGCGAGGAACTGGCGCTCAGGCTGCTGCCGGGCCAGCGCGAGCGCGCGCTCGTAGGCGCCGCGCGCCTCGCCGAGCCGGCCGAGGCGGCGGCACAGCTCGGCCCGCGCGCCATGCGCGAGGTGGTAGTCGGCCAGCTCGCCGCGCGCGAACAGCGCATCGACCAGCGCCAGGCCCGCGGCCGGGCCGTCGCGCATCGCGATCGCGGCCGCGCGGTTGAGTTCGGCCACGGGCGAGGGATCGAGCCGCAGCAGCACGTCGTAGAGACCGACGATCTGCGCCCAGTCGGTGGCCTCGGCACGCTCGGCCTCGGCATGGACCGCGGCGATCGCCGCCTGCAGCGCATAGGGGCCGAAGCGGCGCGAGCGCAGCGCGCGCTCCACCAGCGCGGCGCCCTCCTCGATCTGCGCGCGGTGCCAGAGGCCGCGGTCCTGCCGGTCGAGCAGCACGATCTCGCCCTGCGCCGAGGTGCGCGCGGCACGGCGCGCATCGTGCAGCAGCATCAGCGCCAGCAGGCCCAGCGCCTCGGGCGCGGCCTCGGCGTCGGGCAGCAGCTCGACCAGCAGCCGGCCGAGCCGGATCGCCTCGGCCGAGAGGTCGGCGCGCGTCAGGCTCTCGCCCGAGGAAGCCGCATAGCCCTCGTTGAAGACCAGGTAGACCACGCGCAGCACCGCATCGAGCCGTTCGGGCAGCTCGGTGCGCGTGGGCACCTGGTAGGGAATGCGCGCGTCGCGGATGCGGGCCTTGGCGCGCACGATGCGCTGCGCGATGGTCGGCGCGGGCACCATGAAGGCGCGCGCGATCTCCTCGGTCGCGAGTCCGCAGACCTCGCGCAGTGTGAGCGCCACCTGGGCATCGGGCGAAAGGGCCGGATGGCAGCAGGTGAAGACCAGCCGCAGGCGGTCGTCCTCGAGTTCGTCGGTGTCGGCGTCCCAGCCCGGCGCGGGGTCGGCCAGCGCCTCGGCGCGTTCGGCCGACTCGTCCCAGGGCGAGAAGCACGCCTGGCGCCGCAGGGCGTCGATCGCCTTGAAGCGCCCGGCCGACACCAGCCACGCGCGCGGGTTCGCGGGCACGCCCTGCGCCGGCCACTGCTCGAGCGCGGCGCGGAAGGCCTCGTGCAGCGCCTCCTCGGCGCGGTCGAAATCGCCGAGCAGGCGCACCAGCGTGGCGAAGATGCGGCGCGATTCGCCGCGGTAGACCGCCTCGAGCGTGGCGCGCACCGGGTCCGTCATGCGGCGGGTTCCGGCCTGCCCAGCCAGCGTTCGAGCCGCACCATCGAACCGGTCCAGCCATGCTCGTGGCCCTCGCGCGCGGCCTGGTCGAAGAACTGCTCGTGCAGCAGCTCGAGCTCGCAGCCGGTGCCGGCCGCATCGGGCTCGATGCGCACCGTGACGCGCGATTCGCGCTCGGGCGTGCTGCGCCAGGCCCAGCTGAAGACCAGCCGGCGCTGCGGCACGATCTCGAGGTAGGTGCCGCTGACGTCGTGCGTCTCGCCGTCGGCCGCGAGCATCGCCACGCGGAAGCGCCCGCCCACGCGCAGGTCGACCTCGGCATGCGGCACCGCGACGATCTCCTCGGGGCCGAACCAGTGCTTCAGCGCCTGCGGGTCGGTCCACGCGCGCCAGACCTTGTCGGGCGCGACGGCGTAGTGGCGGCGGAGGGTGAGGGAGGGACGTCCGGTGTTGGGGCTGGCAGGTTCCGCCATTCGGTTTGCTCCTGGTGGTAGAGAAAGCGCGCCAAGGCATCGAGGCGCCCGGTCCAGAACTTCTCGTAGCGCGACAGCCACACGGCGGCCTCCTGCATCGGCCGCGGCGAAAGCTCGCAGCGCACGACCCGGCCTTCCTTCGTGCGCGAGATCAGCCCCGCGTCCTCGAGCACGCGCAGGTGCTTCATGAAGCCCGTGAGCGACATCGCATGCGGCGCGGCCAGCTCGGTCACGCTGAGGCTGCGCTCGCCCAGGGTCTCGAGCACCGCGCGGCGCGTCGAGTCGGCGAGCGCGGCGAACACGGCATCGAGGTCGGCGGGCGCGGCGGCATCTGAGTGAACCATGCGGTTGAGTATCTGGAGCCCGCGCGCCAGCGTCAAGGCATGGGGATATTCGCGGGCGATCCGGGAACGCTTTATGCGTGCTGCGGCGCAGCATCCCCACCCCACTCGCCGCAAAGGAGCTTCCATGCTGGACCGTACCGCCACCCAGTTCTCCCACGTCAAGCCGGGCGACACCGAATTCGTCTCGGGCGGACTGCGCGACTTCTTCCTCTACCGCGACCTCGGCGTGGCCGCCGCCACCAACGGCAAGGTGATCGCGCACCTCGTCAAGGCCAACATGGCACCGGAAGCGGGCACCGGCTGGCATCGCCACGAGGCCGACTTCCAGATCGTGATCATGGTCAAGGGCTGGGCCCGCTTCATGTACGAGGACAAGGAAACCCTGGTCGAGGCCGGCGACGTGGTGCACCAGCGCCCCGGCATCCGGCACTACCTGTTCGACTACTCGCCCGACATGGAGTACCTGGAGATCGTCTCGCCGGCCGATTTCAAGAGCGTGGACGTGGAGCCGGTGTGCGAGATCCCGCCGCCGACCCCCTGGGCCTGAGCCCCCGGAAACCGGCTTTCGCCACCGTCCTACGGACGGCGCGCGAACCTGCCCGATAGACTGCGCCCTCGTCTCGCAAAATCGATAACAACCGAGGAGAGAGAGCATGAGGATCCCCATGGCCCGCCTGTCGGCGGGCGTTCTGTTCGCGTTCGCCGTCCTGGCCGCCGGCCTCGCCGCCGCCGCGCCGCCTTCCAATCCCCCCAGTTCCGCCGCCGTGCCGGCCAACTCGCTCGAAGCCGAGCAGGAGGCCGCCTTCAAGGCCGCGCGCGCGGTGCAGAAGACCGGCCCGGCCGACATCGCCCTGCGCGACCAGGCCCACCTGAAGCTGCCGCCCGGCTATGTCTGGGTGCCCACGCCGGCCGCGGCGCAGCTCATGCGCAGCATGGGCAACCGGGTCGACGACAGCTTCCTCGGCGCGGTGTTCCCGAACAACGACGCCGACTGGTTCGCCGTGGTGAAGTTCGTGAAGGAGGGCTACATCAAGGACGACGACGCCAAGGACTGGAACGCCGACGACCTGCTCAAGAGCCTCAAGGAAGGCACCGAGGCCGCGAACGAGGAGCGCGCCAAGCGCGGCATCCCGGCGATCGAGGTCACGGGCTGGGCGCAGAAGCCGCAGTACGACGCCTCGGTGCACCGCCTCGTGTGGTCGGCGCTCTCCAGGCACAAGGGCGAGGCCTCGGGCGGCCAGGGCGTCAACTACAACACCTATGCGCTGGGACGCGAGGGCTACATCAGCCTGAACCTCGTGACCAACGCCAACGACCTCGAGAAGTACAAGCCCGACGCGACCCAGTTGCTGGCGGCGCTGCAGTACGACGACGGCAAGCGCTACGCCGACTTCGACGCCTCCACCGACAAGGTCGCGGCCTATGGCCTCGCGGCGCTGGTGGCGGGTGCGGCGGTCAAGAAGCTCGGCCTGTTCGCGGTGATCGCGGCCTTCCTGGCCAAGTTCGCCAAGATCATCGCGGTGGCGGTGGGCGGCGCACTGTGGGGCGCGGGCAAGCTGTTCCGGCGCAAGGAGAAGGCGCCGGTGGCGAGCGAGACGCCGGCCGGCGGGCTGCCGCCGACGAATCCGCCCGCGGCCTGAGCGCGCGCGGGCCGTGGTCAAGCTGCTGCTCCTGCTGCTGAGCGCGGGCAAGCTCGGCAAGCTGCTGCTCACCGGCGGCACCATGTTGCTGTCGGTGGTCGCCTATGCCTTCGTCTTCGGCTGGCGCTACGCGGTGGGCTTCGTGGCGCTGATCTTCATCCACGAGATGGGCCACTTCCTCGCGGCGCGCCAGCGCGGCCTGGACGTGGGCGCGCCCACCTTCATTCCCTTCGTGGGGGCCTGGGTCGAGCTCAAGGACCAGCCGCACGACGTCGAGACCGAGGCCTGGGTGGGCTTCGCCGGGCCGCTGCTCGGCAGCCTGGCCTCGCTGGCCTGCTACTTCCTCGCGCGCGAGAGCGACAGCCGGCTGCTGCTGGCGCTCGCCTACGCGGGCTTCTTCATCAACCTGTTCAACCTGATCCCGCTGTCGCCCTTCGATGGCGGCCGCATCACCGCGGTGCTCACGCCGCGCGTCTGGCTGCTCGGGGTGCCGGTGCTGGTCGCCCTCTTCTTCTGGCGGCCGAGCCCGATGCTGGTGCTGGTGGCCGTGCTGGCGGCGCCGCAGGTGATGCGGGCCTGGAAGTACGACCCCGAGGATCCGGCCAACCGGCAGTACTACGCGGTGTCGGCCGAGACGCGGCTGACCTACGCCGTCTACTACATCGGGCTGGTGGCCTTTCTCGCGGTGATGGCGCACGACACGCACGAGATGCTCGGGGCGGCGCGCCTGCCGGGCGGCTGAACGCCGCCGCGCCTCAAGGCGCGCCGAAACGCGGCGCGCGCTTCTCGAGGAAGGCCGTCACGCCCTCGCGCGCATCGGCGCTGCCCGCGCGCTCGCGCAGCAGGCGGTGCTCGAGCGCCAGGTGCGCCTCGAGCGTGCGGCCCGGCGCCTCCGCGCACAGCGCCTTGATCGCGGCGAAGGACCCGGGCGCGCCCGCGGCCAACCGCCGTGCCAGCGCCTCGCCGGCCGCGGCCAGTTCGGCGTCGGGATGCAGCGCATCGACCGCGCCGGCCGCCAGACAACGCTGGCTGTCGATGGGGTCGCTGAGCATCAGCCACTGCTGCGCGTGCAGCACCCCGATGCGCCGCGCGAGGAACCACGAGCTGCCCGCGTCGGGCGACAGGCCGATGGCCGCGTAGCCGGTGCGCAGCTTCATCGACTCGGCCGCGAGCACGAAGTCGCCGGCCAGCGCGAGCCCCACGCCCGCGCCGCCGACCGCGCCGTTGAGCACGGTCACGAGCGGCGCCGGGCCGTTCACCAGCCGCAGCAGCGCCGGGTGCAGGGGATCGAGGATTTCATCGACCAGCGCGGGCAGGTCTTCCCCGGCCGCGACGAACTCCTCGATGTCGCCACCGGCGCAGAACACGCGCCCCTCGCCGGTCAAAAGCACCACGCGCGGCGCGGCCGCCAGCACCTCGTCGATCGCGCGCACCAGCGCGCGGCTGCTCGCGGCGCCGATCGCGTTGGCGCGCTCGGGACGGCGCAGCACGATGCGGCCGATGCCCTCCTCCACCGACCAGGCGATGCCCTGCTCGAGCGGCATCTCAGATGCCCGTGAGGCCGCCGGTGCACATCAGCGTCTGGCCGCTGACGTAGTCCGACTCGGGAATGCACAGCAGGTAGACCGCGCCGGCCGCCTCCTCGGGCGTGCCGCCTCGGCCCAGCGGAATGGTCTGCTCCATCATCGACAGCAGGCCAGGGTTGATGCCGACCTTGATCTCGCGGCCATCGATGTTGGCGGTGGTCGCGTCGGCCGCGCTCGCGGTCAACCGGGTCTGGATGAAGCCGAAGGCCACGCAATTCACGGTGACGTTCATGCGGCCCCATTCCTTGGCCAGCGTCTGCGTCATGCCGACGATGCCGGCCTTGGCGGTCGCGTAGTTGGCCTGGCCCGCGTTGCCGAACAGCCCGGCCACCGAGGAGATGTTGACCACCTTGCGCACGGTGCGCCGGCCGGCCTCGGTCTCGGTCTTCGAGAGCTGGCGGATCACCGGCTGCGCCGCGCGCAGGATGCGGAACGGCGCCGTGAGGTGCACGTCGAGCATGGCGTACCACTGCTCGTCGGTCATCTTCTGCACCACGCTGTCCCAGGTGTAGCCGGCGTTGTTGACGATGATGTCGAGGCCCTGGAACTCGCTGACCGCGGTGCCGACGAAGCGCTCGGCGAAGTCGGGCGCGGCCACGCTGCCGTTGCAGGCCACGGCCTGGCCGCCGGCGGCGCGGATGGCCTGCACGGTCTCGTCCGCGGGGCCGGCGTCGAGATCGTTGACCACCACGCGCGCGCCCTCCGAGGCGAGCTTGAGCGCGATCGAGCGGCCGATGCCGCGGCCCGAGCCGGTGATGAGGGCGACCTTGCCTTCGAGTCTGGATGTCATGTCTGGATGTCTTTCTTCGTTGGATCTTCAGGCGAGCGCCACCAGCGCTTCGCCCGCGATGCGCACCTGGCCATGCTGGTTGGTGCTGCTGACTTCCACGCGCACGCAGCGCTCGCCGTCGCGCTCGAGCTTCTCGACCACGCGGCCCGTGCAACGCACCGCATGGCCCAGGTGGGTCACGCCCTGGAAGCGCACGTCGAAGCGGCGCAGCTTCGACTGCGGCGCCCACTGCGTGAGCAGCCGGCCGAGCCAGGCCATGCCCAGCATGCCCTGCGCGAACACGTCGGGCATGCCGGCGCGGCGCGCGAAGTCGATGTCGATGTGGATCGGGTTGTGGTCGCCCGAGGCGCCCGCGAACAGCGCGAGCGTGGTGCGGTCGACCGGCGGCAGTTGCAGCGGCGGCAGTTCGTCGCCGACCTGCACGGTGTCGTGGTTGGGTGCGGTCATGGGGTTCCTCGGGCTCAATGCCGGCAGACGATCACGGTGCGCAGCTCGGCCACCAGTTCGTCGCGCTGGTTGGTGGCGCGCGAGCTCTTCACCACGAACTCGAGCGCGCCGTTCTTCTTGTCGTAGATGTCGGTGATGGTCGAGCGCACCGTCACCGTATCGCCCGCGCAGGCCGCGCGGTGGTAGCTGAAGCCCTGCTCGCCGTGCAGCAGCTTGGCCAGCGGTATGCCCAGGTCGGCCAGCAGCCGGTTGGACGCGCCCGAGTCGAGCTCGGCCGCGAACAGGAAGGTGGGCGGCGCGGGCAGGTCGGCATAGCCGGCATCGCGCGCGGCGGCGGGGTCGGTGTAGACCGGATCGGTCTCGCCGATCGCCTTGGCGAAGAACTGCAGCCGCGTGCGCTCCAGCGGCAGCACCGAGGCGGGCAGCTCGTGCCCGATCCATTTCCTGTCGATCATGGCGGGGCCCTTCTTCAGACGCGTTCGTAGAGCGTGACCACGCAGGCGCCGCCCAGGCCCAGGTTGTGCTGGAGCGCGAGCCGCGCGCCCTCGACCTGGCGCTTGTCGGCCGTGCCGCGCAGCTGCTGGACCAGCTCGGTGCATTGCGCGAGGCCGGTGGCGCCCAGCGGATGGCCCTTGGACAGCAGGCCGCCCGAGGGGTTGGTGACGACCTTGCCGCCGTAGGTGTTGTCGCCGTCGAGCACGAACTTCTCGGCCCCGCCCTCGGGGCACAGGCCCAGCGCCTCGTAGCTGATCAGCTCGTTGTGCGCGAAGCAGTCGTGCAGCTCGACCACGTCGATGTCCTGCGGGCCGACGCCCGCCGCCTCGTAGACCTTCTGCGCCGCCTCGCGCGCCATGCTGAAGCCGACCACCTCGCGCATGTCGCGCGCCTCGAAGCTCACCGGGCGGTCGGTGGTCATGGCCTGGGCCTTGATGCGCACGCTTCGGTCCAGGCCGTGGCGCTGCGCGAACCCGGCCGAGCAGACGATGGCGGCGGCCGCGCCGCAGGTCGGCGGGCAGGCCATCAGCCGCGTCATCACGCCGGGCCACATCACGGGCGTGGCCAGCACCTCGTCCTCGGTCACGACGGTGCGGAACAGCGCCACCGGGTTGTTCGATGCATGGCGGCTGGCCTTGGCGCGGATCTTCGCGAAGGTCGACAGCTGCGTGCCGTACTGCTGCATGTGGGCCAGGCCCGCGCCGCCGAAGTAGCGCAGCGCCAGCGGCACCTGCTCGTTGCCGACCAGCTCGTCGGTGATGGACTCGAAGCGGTCGAAGGGGCTGGGCCGGTCGTCGAACACCGCGCCCAGCGCGCCCGGGCTCATGTGCTCGAAGCCGAGCGCGAGCACGCAGTCGGCCGCGCCGCTGGCCACGGCCTGGCGTGCGAGGAACAGCGCGGTCGAGCCGGTCGAGCAGTTGTTGTTGACGTTGACCACGGGGATGCCGGTCATGCCGACCTCGTAGAGCGCGCGCTGGCCGGCGGTGGAGTCGCCGTAGACATAGCCCACGTAGGCCTGCTGCACCTGGTCGTAGCCGATGCCGGCATCGGCCAGCGCCGCGTTGAGGGCCTGCGCCGCCATCTGCGGATAGGGCAGGTTCGCGCCGGGCTTGGTGAAGGGGATCATGCCGACGCCGACGACATGCACATCCTGGGTCATGGGAATTCCTCTCTGGGTGTTGGAACGAAAACGAAGGGATCAGGCGATCGCGCGCTGGCGATCCTTCCAGAACGGCTCGCGCAGCTTGGTCTTGAGCACCTTGCCGGCGCCCGAGAGCGGCAGCGCCTCGACCACCGCCACGCTGCGCGGACACTTGTAGCCCGCGATCAGGGTCTTGCAGTGCGCGATCAGCTCGTCGGCCGTGACCGGCTGCCCCGGCTTGGCGACCAGCACCGCATGCACGGCCTCGCCCCATTCCTCGCTCGGGATGCCGATGACCGCGCAGGCCGCGACCGCCGGATGCTGGGCGATGGCATTCTCGACCTCGGCCGAGTAGATGTTCTCGCCGCCGCTGATGATCATGTCCTTCATGCGGTCGACCACGAAGATGAAGCCGTCGTCGTCCATGTAGGCGCCGTCGCCGGTGTGCATCCAGCCCTCGCGCACCGCGGCGGCCGTCTGCTCGGGCTTGTTCCAGTAGCCGAGCATCACGTTCGGCCCGCGCACCGCCACCTCGCCCACGGTGCCGCGCGGCACCTCGGCGCCCTCGGCATCGACGATGCGCACCTCCATGCAGAAGCTCGCGCGGCCGGCCGAGCGCAGCTTGCCGGCCTTGCGGCCCTCGACCGTGTGGTACCAGGCGGGGTTGATGGTGGCCACCGGCGACAGCTCGGTCATGCCGTAGGCCTGCACGAAGTCCACGCCCGGCAGCGCCGCCATCGCGCGGTTGAGCACGGCCTCGGAGATCGGCGAGGCGCCGTAGGCGATGCCGCGCAGGCTGCCGAGCTCGCGCGGCCTGTCGCGCATGGCGGGATGGTCGACCAGCATCTGGATCATGGTCGGCACCAGCAGCGTGTGGGTCACGCGCTCGCGCTCGATCGCGTCGAGCACGGCCTCGGGGTTGAACATCGGGATCACCACGTGCGTGTTGCCCTGGAACCAGTGCGGCCCCGAGATGCCCATGTCGGCCAGATGGAACATCGGCGCCGCATGCAGGTAGCAGCCCTCGGCCGGCGCCATGCCCTCGGCCTGGGCGGCCAGCGCCGAGGCGCAGAGGTTGGCGTGGCTCAGCATCACGCCCTTGGGAAAACCCGTGGTGCCGCCGGTGTAGAAGATGCCGGCGAGGTCGTCGCCATGGCGATAGGCGTCGGGCACGGGCGTCGCGCTGTCGAGCAGTGCCTCGTAGCCGAGCATGCCGGCCGGCACCGCGCCGTCGCCGCAGTAGATCAGCTCGCGCAGGGTGGTGGACTGGCCGCGCAGCTGCTCGGCGGCGGCGCGGAAGGCGTCGTCGACCAGCAGGATCTGCGAGCCCGAGTCCTCGAGCGAATAGAGGATCTCGGCCGGCGACCAGCGGATGTTGCAGGGATTGAGCACGCCGCCGCCCCAGGGCACGGCCATCTGGTATTCGAGGTAGCGGTCGGAATTGAGCGACAGCATCGCGACCCGGTCGCCGTTCTTCATGCCGAGCTTCTGCAGCGCGCCGGCCAGCCGCGCGATGCGCTCGCCGAAGGTGCGGAAGCTGGTGCTGCGGCTGCCGAAGCGCACCGCGGTCTTGTCCGGTTTCTGCTGCATCGCGCGGTGCAGCGCCTGGGTCAGGTACATGGTGGCTCGTCTCCTAATCGTTGGTCTTGTCGGCACGCCTTTGCAGGTCTTTTTCTGGCGTGGACGCATGGTAGAAATCCGGGCCCGGGCCGGCGATTGCGCTTCGCTTCGTTCGCATTGCAGAAAACGTCAATCGACGGCCCGCCGCGTCCCGTGTACGGTCGAATCGCCCTCCTCCATGCTGCAACCGCCCGTCACCATCCCGGTCGCCTTCGTCGAAGGCATGCTCTCCGGCATCCGCGCCCGGGGCACCGCCGCGCCCATCGACATCGATCGAGCGCTGGAAGACGCCGGCGTGCCGCCGCCGCTGCTGTCCGAGCCGGGCGCGCGCGTCACGGCCGAGCAGTACGTGGCGCTGTTCGCGCTCTTGATGGACCGGCTCGACGACGAGTCGCTGTGCTTCCTCACGCGCCGGATGCGCCGCGGCAGCCTGGCGCTGATCGCGCGCTCCACGCTCGGCGCCCCCGATTTCGGCCATGCGCTGCGCCGCGTGGCCCACACCTTCAGCCTGCTGCAGGACGACCTGCGGCTGGTGCTGCTGCGCGAGGGCGAGCTCGCGGGCTTCGGCATCGCGATCGAGAACCCCGCGATCGGCCACCAGAACTTCCTGCACGAGCTGATGCTGCGCGTGTACTGGCGCCTGCTGGCCTGGCTGCATGGCGGGCGGCTGGCCGCGCGGCGCTTCGACTTCGGCTTCGCGCTGCCGCCCTACGCGGCCGGCTATGCCAAGGTGTTCCCGGGCACCTTGCGCTTCGGCCAGCCCTGCTCGGCCGTGTGGTTCGACGCCGAGGCGCTGCGCACGCCGATGCACCGCGACGCGCATGCGATCCGCGACTTCCTCGCGGCCTCGCCCGGCAACGTGATCCTGCCGCGGCTGGCCGAACAGCCCATCAGCGCCAGGGTGCGCGAGATCCTGCAGCAGAAGCGCCCGGCCTGGGCCGACCTCGCGACCGTGGCCGCCTGCCTGCACATGTCGGTCAGCACCCTGCAGCGCCACCTGGCGACCGAGAGCACCTCGTTCCAGGCACTCAAGGACCAGCTGCGACGCGACGTGGCGATCGTGCGGCTGGCCACCAGCGCCGTGCCGCTGGCGGCGCTGGCCGCGGAACTGGGCTTTGCCGACAGCGCGGCCTTCCAGCGCGCCTTCAAGACCTGGACCGGTGGCGCGCCGGGTTCGTACCGGCGCCGCGTGGCCGCGGCCGGCGGTGGCGATTCCCTGCCGGCGCCCTGAGTTTTCAGAAGCTTCCGGAACGGCCGCAAGGCCCGGGCGACAATCGCCCCATGCCTCCCACCTCCGACCTGCCCCCGCTCAACCGCCAGTTCGTCGCCCATTTCGGCGAGATGGGCAGCAAGTGGGGCATCAACCGCACCGTCGGCCAGATCTACGCGCTGATCTTTCTCTCGGAACGTCCGCTCAATGCCGACGAGATCGCCGAGCTGCTGGAGTTCTCGCGCTCCAACGTGAGCATGGGCCTGAAGGAGCTGCAGGCCTGGCGCCTGGTGCGCCTGCGCCACCAGCCCGGCGACCGGCGCGAATACTTCGAGGCGCCGTCGGACGTGTGGGAGATCTTCCGCGTGCTGGCCGAGGAGCGCCGCCGCCGCGAGATCGAACCCACGCTCTCGATGCTGCGCAATGCCCTGCTCGAGTCGCCCCACAGCGAGGCCGAGCGTCATGCGCAGGAGCGCATGCGCGAGATGCACGACCTGATCGACCGGTTGATGAAGTGGTTCGACGACGTGCAGCGGCTGTCGCCCGAGACCGCGATGCAGCTCATGGGCATGGGCTCGACCGTGACCAAGGTGCTGACGCTCAAGGACCGGATCACGGGGGGTGCATCGAGGAAGAAGAAGCCTGCGACGGATTGAGGCTGTCAATACGGGGACAAGGACGCGAAGGACGCAAAGATTCCGCGAAGGTCGCGAAAGAAGACATTTGAAATTTCTTCCTTGACCCTTTTGCGTTCTTCGCGAAACCTTCGCGCCCTCTGCGTCCGGCTGTCCGCTTTCAGAGCCTTTCCTGTCCCTCCGGCGTTTCAGGCATCTCGAATTTCTCCTTGCGGATGGCGTCGTCGGCCATCAGCTCGAACCACATCGCGTTGAGCACCGCGAAGGCGGCCGCCAGCGGCAGGCCGAGGATCCAGGCGAAGTACCACATCGTTCTATTCCTTTCTTGCGATCAGTACGCGTGACCGCGTTCCTCGCGGATCGCCTTCTCGTCGACCTTGCCCCACAGCACGTGGTAGACCCAGGTCGTGTAGGCCACGATCAGCGGGATGAAGATGGCCGTGACCACCAGCATGATGAACAGCGTGAGGTGGCTCGAGGACGAATCCCACACGGTGAGGCTGGCGCGCGGATCGATGGAGGACGGCAGGATGAACGGGAACATCGAGGCGCCCACGCTCAGGATGATGCCGGCGATGCCGAGCGCGCCGGCCAGCAGCGCGAGCAGTTCGCGCCGCAGCGCGAGCCCCATCAGCGCCAGCAGCGCGCCAGCGAAGCCGGCCACCGGCGCGGCCAGGGTCCAGGGGTGGGCCGCGTAGTTCGCGAACCAGGCACCGGCCTGCAGCTCGACCGTCTTGAGCAGCGGATTCGACGGCCCCACGGTATCGACCGCGCTGGTGATGCGGTAGCCGCCGATGGCCGAGGCCATCCAGAAGCCCGCCGCCGCATAGAGCACGATGGTGGCGGCGGCCGCGACCATGCCGTAGCGGCGCGAGCGCTCGGCCACGGGCCCGGCGGTCTTCAGCTGCAGCCAGGCCGCGCCGTGCATCGCCATCATCGCCACCGACACCAGCCCGCACAGCAGCGCGAAGGGGTTGAGCAGTCCGAGGAAGCTGCCGTCGTAGTGGATGTGCATGTCGGTCGCGAAGCGGAACGGCACGCCCTGCAGCACGTTGCCCACCGCCACGCCGAAGATCAGCGCGGGCACCAGGCCGCTGAAGAACAGCACGCCGTCCCAGCGCGCGCGCCATTGCGGCGACTCGCGCTTGCTGCGGAACTTGAAGGCCACCGGCCGCAGGATCAGCGCCGAGAGCACGACGAACATCGCGAGGTAGAAGCCGGAGAACGAGACGGCGTAGAGCTGCGGCCAGGCCGCGAACACGGCGCCGCCGCCGAGGATCAGCCAGACCTGGTTGCCTTCCCAGACCGGGCCCACGCTGTTGATGACGAGCCGGCGCTCGACGTCGTTGCGCGCCGCGAACGGCAGCAGCATGCCGCTGCCGAGGTCGAAGCCGTCGGTGACGGCGAAGCCGACCAGCAGCACGCCGATCAGTGCCCACCAGATGAAGCGCAGGGTGTCGTAGTCGAGGAGTGTGTGGAGGATCATGCGGCGCTCCCGGTGGTCGAAACGGCGTGGGCGGGCGGAACGTGCGAACGCGCGTCGCCCTCGTCGGGCGAGTGCTCGGCGACCGGCCCCTTGCGGATCGCCTTGACCATCAGCTTGAGCTCGATGACCAGCAGCACGGTGTAGATGGCGACGAAGCCCGCAAGCGTGAACAGCACCGACTTGATGCCGATGTTCGAGACCGCCACCGCGGTCGGCAGCACGCCCTCGATCACCCAGGGCTGGCGTCCGAACTCGGCCACCAGCCAGCCGGCCTCGGCCGCGATCCACGGCAGCGGGATCGCGATCACCGCGGCCTTGAGCAGCCAGCGGTGGCGGTCCAGCGTGCGGCGCGCCGACAGCACGAAGAAGGTGCCGGTCAAGAGGATCAGCAGCATGCCGATGCCCACCATGATGCGGAACAGCCAGAACAGCGGCGCCACCTGCGGCACCGTGTCCCAGGCCGCCTTGGCGATCTGCTCGTCGGTGGCCTGGCGCGGATCGTCCACGTAGCGCTTGAGCAGCAGCGCATAGCCCATGTCGACGCCGTTGTTCTCGAAGGCGTCGCGCACGCCCTGCGTGACCGGCTTGCCGCCGGCCTCGCGGATCTTCTGCAGCGCGTCGTAGGCCTTGATGCCCTCGCGGATGCGCGCCTCGGCGCGCTTCACGAGCTCGTCGATGCCCGGGATCACGGTGGTGAGCGAGCGCGTGCCGATCAGCCCCATCACGCCCGGGATGTGGATCGCGTAGTGGGTCTCGCGCGCGGCCTGGTCGGGAAAGCCGAAGGCGGTGAAGGCCGCGGGCGCGGGCTGGGTCTCCCACATGGCCTCGATGGCCGCGAGCTTCATCTTCTGGTGCTCGGTCGAGAGGTAGCCGCTCTCGTCGCCGAGCACCACCACCGACAGCGAGGCCGCGAGGCCGAAGGAGGCAGCCACCGTCATCGAGCGCTTGGCGAGCTCGATGTGGCGGCCCTTGAGCAGGTACCAGGCCGAGATGCCCAGCACGAACACCGCCGCGCAGACATAGCCGGCCGACACCGTATGCACGAACTTCGCCTGTGCCACCGGGTTGGTCAGCACGGCGGCGAAATCGGTGACCTCCATGCGCATGGTCTGCGGATTGAAGGCCGCGCCCACCGGGTTCTGCATCCAGCCGTTGGCGATCAGGATCCACAGCGCCGAGAAGTTGGAGCCGATGGCCACGGCCCAGGTGGTGGCGAGGTGGCCGACCTTGGAGAGCCGGTCCCAGCCGAAGAAGAACAGGCCGACGAAGGTCGCCTCCATGAAGAAGGCCATCAGGCCCTCGATGGCCAGCGGCGCGCCGAAGATGTCGCCCACGTAGTGGCTGTAGTAGCTCCAGTTCATGCCGAACTGGAACTCCATCACCACGCCGGTGGCGACGCCCATCGCGAAGTTGATGCCGAACAGCACGCCCCAGAATTTCGTCATGTCGCGCCAGATCACGCGGCCGGTCATGACATAGACGGTCTCCATGATGGCGATGACGATCGAGAGCCCCAGCGTCAGCGGGACGAAGAGGAAGTGGTAGAGCGCCGTGACGGCGAATTGCAATCGCGACAAGGCGACGATGTCGAGGTCCATGGTGGCTTCCTTTGTGTTCCCTGTGTTCTTCGTGGTGGAGTGGTTGGCGTTGCTTCGGTGTCGTTCAATCGGCGCGCAGTTGCCGCAGCGCCTGCTCGAAGGCCTCGCCGCCGCGCCGCAGGTCGGCGACGACGCGGCCGTCCTCGATGCGCAGCAGCCGGTCGGCGAGCGCGGCCTCGCGGCGCAGGTGGGTGGCGATCACGAGCGTGCGGCCCTCGGCATGGCGCGCGAGGCGCTGCAGCACGTCGTGCGCGACCGCGGCATCGAGCGCCTCGGTGGGCTCGTCGAGCAGCCACAGCGGCACCGGGCGGAGAAAGAGGCGCGCGAGCGCGAGGCGGCGCGACTGGCCGCCCGAGAGGCCGAGGCCGCCTTCGCCGAGGCGCGTGGACAGGCCGGACGACAGATGGCGCACGTCGTCGGCCAGGCCCGCGGCCTGCAGCACGGCCCACAGTTGTTCGTCGTCGGCGGCGGGATCGGCCAGCCGCAGGTTGTCGCGCAGCGTGTCCTCGAACAGCTCGGTGCGCTGGGTCAGCAGGCAGCAGGGCAGCGCGGCCACCTCGCCACGGCGCGACGCGAGTTCGCCCGCGATCACCGAGAGCAGCGTGGACTTGCCGCTGCCGCTCGGGCCGACGATGGCGACACGCTCGCCTTCGGCGATGGTCAGCGAGAGGTCTTCGAGCGCGGGCACGGTGCTGGCGCGATGGAAGGCATCGATCGTCGTGAGGCGCAGCGCGAGCGATGCGTCCTCGGGAAGCCGGGGCGCGGTGGGCGCGTCGTCCTGCGCCATGCACGGTGCCAGGCGACGCACCGCGAGCCAGGTACGGCCCGCGTCGAGCGCGCCGCGGCGCAGCGCGGCGAAGGGTTCGAGCGCGGTCAGCGCCACCAGCAGCGCGAGCGCGGCGGAGGGCGCGCCGATCACGCCCTCGCCCACCAGCGCCGCCACCGCGAGCAGCACCGCCACCAGCGTGAGCGTGCCCGCGCCGCCATAGGCCAGGCCGGCCGTGCTCTCGAGGCGGTTGAGCGCGAGGTCGGCGCGCGCCAGCCGGCGGTCGGCCGCGGCCAGCGCCTCGCGCTGCGCATCGAGTCGGCCGGCCATCGCGAGCTCGGTCTGGCCCGCCACCAGGTCGGCGGCGCGCTCGCGCAGGGTCTCGATGGCGCGGGCGCGCCGCAGGGCCGGACGCCGCGCGCGGCGCGACACCGCGAAGGCCAGGCCCCAGCCGACGGCCACGAGCCAGGCCGCGAGCGCCGCGCCCATCGCGGCGTGCATCGTACCGAGCACCACGCCGGCCAGCAGCGCGGCGCCGAGTGCGGCAGCGGCGGGCACCAGCAGGCGCAGGTAGAGCGATTCGAGCGCATCGATGTCGCTGGTGAGCCGGAACAGCAGGCGCGCGGGTCGCAGCGCCAGCGCGCGCGCCGCCTCGGCCCGAGCCCAGCCGCGGAACAGCCGCACGCGCAGCGCGGCCAGTGCGCCGAAGGTGGCGTCGTGCGTGACCAGCCGCTCGCCGTAGCGCGAGGCGGTGCGGCCCAGCGCCAGCAGCCGGATGCCGGCCGAGGGCGCGAACACGTCGAAGGTGAAGGCCGTGGCCGCATGCAGGCCCGCGAGCGCGGTGGCGGTGATGAACCAGCCCGAGAGGCCGAGCAGCGCCATGCCCGCGAGCACGGTCACGGCGGCCAGCAGCGCGCCCCAGCGCAAGGCGCGCGGCTGGGCCGCGAAGAAGGGGCGCAGCACCAGGCGCAATTCGCCCGCGTGACGGTGCGTGTTCGGCTTCATGCGGCCTTCTCCGCGGCATCGGCGCCGAGCTGCACGACGCGGTCCAGGCGCGCGGCCAGCGCGGGGTCGTGCGTGGCGACGATCATGGTGCGGCCGCGCGCGAGTTCGAGCAGCGCATCGGCCACGCGCCGCGCGGTCTCGGTGTCGAGGTGGGCGGTGGGCTCGTCGACCAGCAGCAGGTCGGCCTGCGGATGGACCGCGATGCGCGCCAGCGCGAGGCGCACGGCCTCGCCGCCCGACAGGCCCAGGCCACCCTCGCCCAGCGCCGCGCCCGGATGCGCCTGCGCGACGTGCTCGAGCTGCGCGAAGCGCATCGCGGCTTCGACGCCGCCCGCGTCGAGCGCGCGGCCCAGCGCAACATTGGCGGCGACCGGGCCCGCGAACACGTGCGGCTTCTGGCCCATCCAGCCGATGCGCGCGCGCAGCGCGGCGGCGGTGCGGTCGTTCATCGGCACGCCGCCGATCAGGATCTCGCCCTGCTGCGCCGGCACCAGGCCCGCGAGCAGCGACAGCAGCGCGGTCTTGCCAGCACCGCTGGCACCGGCCAGCGCGATGTGCTCGCCCGCGGCCACGCGCAGCTCACGGCCTTCGAACACGCGGCGCGATTCGCCGGGCCAGGCGAAATGCAGGTCGTGCACGACCACCGAGGGCGCGGCACTCGAGGGCTGCATCGAGACCACGTGCACGTCCGGCGCGTGGGCGCCCGGCAGCGGCAGCGCCTCTCGCCGCAGGCCTTCGAGCGCCTCGAGCGCGGCCTCGCCCGCCGCGCGGTCGTGCCACACGGCCGAGAGTTCGCGCAGCGGTTCGAAGAAGGCCGGCGCGAGCAGCAGCACGAACAGGCCCTGGCCCAGGCTCAGCGGCCCGTTCCAGGTGCCGAAGCCCAGCGTGCCCAGCAGGTGGAAGCCGACGTAGACCGCCACCATCGCCACGCCCAGCGCCGAGAACAGCTCGAGCACGGCCGAGGACAGGAAGGCGATGCGCAGCACGGCCATGGTGCGTTCGCGCAGCGACTGCGCCGAGTCGGCGAGCCGCGCCGCGGTGGCATCGACCGCGCCGAGCGCGCGCAGGGTCGCGAGGCCGCGCAGGCGGTCGAGCAGGAAGGCGTTCATGCCGCCCATCTGCACCATCTGCGCCTCGCTGGCCGCCTTGGCGCGCCAGCCGACGATGGCCATGAACAGCGGGATCAGCGGCGCCGCGAACAGCAGCACCAGCGCCGCCACCCAGGTCTGGCTCGCGACCACGGCGAGGATCGCGAGCGGCACCGCGGTGGCACGCCAGCGCGCGGGCTGGTAGCGCACCAGGTAGGGCACCAGCGCCTCGGCCTGCTCGGCCAGCGCGCTCGCGGCCAGGCCCGAGGGCACGCGGCCACGGTCGAGTGGCGAGGCACCGGCCAGTGCCTCCGCGGCCTGGGCGCGCAAGTCCGAGAGCCGAGCGCGTGCCCGCCCGAAGGTGCGCCGCGCGCCCCAGGCTTCGCAGGCGGCGCGCAGCCAGCCGAACAGGAGGATGCCGAGCGCGGGCCACAGCACCGCGGCCAGCCCGCCGCCATCGGCCAGCGCCTGCACCGCCCCCGCCAGCAGCGCCGCCTGCGGCAGCCACAACAGCGCGGCCGCGCCCTGCACCACGCCGCCGATCTCCGGCCGGGCCAGGGCACGCAGGGGTCGACGGTGGGCGGAAGGGTTCATCTGTTTTTGATTTCGTGAATTTTCAGTATTTACTGAAATTTCCACAATGATACCGAAAACCTGACCGAACAGCGAGCACGGCGAAGCCTGCCCGCTTCGCCGCACGGGCGCAAGTCAACGAAGGAACGCGTCCGGCCCGAACGGCCGGCGGGATCTCAGTGCGAGACGACGATGCCGCTGATCAGCAGCCCCGCGAACAGCGCGGCGACGGCGCGCCACGAGGCCGGCCGGGTCTCGACCCAGCGGTACAGCAGCGCGGCCGCGGCGATCGACAGGCCGAAGGTCGCGAGCATGCCGAGCCCGTCGATCCAGGGCGCGTGCGGCCCGAGCCGCACCACGGCGGCATTCACCGCGAGCAGCACCGGAAAGTGGATCAGGAACAGCGAATAGGACATGCGCCCCAGCCGCTGCAGCGCGACCGCCGCCAGCGGCCAGCGCGGCGGCGACAGCCATTGCCGCCGCTGCGCCACCGCGATCAGCAGCGCCGTGACCAGCGCGGTCGCGATGCGGCTGCGCCATTCGAGCGCCAGCGCGCCCGTGCCCAGCAGCAGCAGCAGCGCGATGGCGCTCTGCCAGGTGCTCGCGCGCGTGGCGCGGCCGATCCAGAACACCAGCATGCCGAGGCCGTAGGCGCCGAAGAAATAGAAGGCGGTGTCGTCGAGCTCGGACTCGCGGTTGAACAACGCCAGCGATGCGACGGCCACGCCGAGCACCAGCGCGACCGCGAGCCAGCGCCGGCGCGCGGCTTCGCCGGGCCGCGCCAGTTGGTCCGCCGGGGGCGCGAGCAGCGCCGGCAGCCCGATCAGCGTGAGCGCCAGCGCGAACAGCTGGAAGTCGATCGCCACATACCAGACGCCGGTGGACAGTGCCTCGTAGCCCAGCAGGTCCTGCAGCAGCAGCCCGTGCGCGAGCAGCTGGCCGATGCTCGGCGAGGCCGGCACGAGCTCGGCGTCGAGCCAGGGCCGCACCGCGGCCGCCACCAGCACGCAGACGGTGAGCGCGGCGAGGTAGGGCATCACCAGTCGGCCGTAGCGCTGGAAGATGCGCACGAGCGGCCGGTCGATGCGCAGCAGCCCGTCGGGCGCGAGACTGGCCGCGGCCAGAAAGCCGGCGATCACCAGGAAGATCTGGACCGCGAGCCGCCCGTCGCTGGCCAGCCAGCCGAGGAAATCGGGCGCGAGCGACAACGCGCCCGCGGGCATCGGCCCGTAGCGCGAGAGGTGATGCCCGACGATCACCGCGCAGGCGAGCCCCTTGGCCGCGTCGAGCAGCGGCATGCGCTCCCGCCGCGCGGCGGGAGCAGGTGCGGCGCTCGCCGCCGGGGCCGGCAGGTCGTTCACGCTAGGAACGCGTTCTCAAAGCGCGAGCCGCTGGCGAGCCTCCTGGTATTCGCGCTTGAGCTTCTCGATGAAGACGCCGGCGCTCGAGACTTCGCTGATCGCGCCGATGCCCTGGCCCGAGCCCCAGATGTCCTTCCAGGCCTTGGCCTTGCTGCCCTCGCCGCCCGAGAAGCTCATGGTCTTCACGTCGCCTTCGGGCAGGTTCGCCGGGTCCATGCCGGCGTTGACGATGCTGGGCGCGAGATAGTTGCCGTGCACGCCGGTGAACAGGCTCGAGTAGACGATGTCGTCCGAAGTGCCCTCGACGATGGCCTGCTTGTAGGCGTCGCTCGCGCGGGCCTCCTCGGTGGCGATGAAGGCGGTGCCGATGTAGGCGAAGTCGGCGCCCATGGCCTGCGCGGCGAGCACCGCGCCGCCGGTGGCGATCGAGCCCGACAGCGCGACGGGGCCGTCGAACCACTGGCGGATTTCCTGGATCAGCGCGAACGGGCTCTTGATGCCCGCGTGGCCGCCGGCACCGGCCGCCACCGCGACGATGCCGTCGGCGCCCTTCTCGATCGCCTTCTGCGCGAACTTGTTGTTGATCACGTCGTGCAAGGTCACGCCGCCGTAGCTGTGGACCGCGTCGTTGACGTCGGTGCGCGCGCCCAGCGAGGTGATGACGATCGGCACCTTGTACTTCACGACCATCTCCATGTCGTGCTCGAGGCGGTCGTTGCTCTTGTGCACGATCTGGTTGATGGCGAAGGGCGCGGCGGGCCTGTCCGGATTGGCCTTGTTGTAGGCCGCGAGCTCCTCGGTGATCTCGATCAGCCACTCCTCGAGCTGCGCCGCAGGCCGTGCGTTGAGCGCCGGCATCGAGCCGACCACGCCGGCCTTGCATTGCGCGATCACGAGCTTGGGGTTGCTGATGATGAACAGCGGCGAGCCGATGATCGGCAGCGGCAGGTTCGCGAGCACGGGGGGCAGTTTCGACATGGTCGTTGTCTCAGGGGTTGTTGAATTCGGGAGCGGACAGCCGGACGCGGAGGACGCGAAGATTCCGCGAAGTGCGCAAAAGCAAAACCAAATTTTGATTTCTCTTTCGCGTCCTTTGCGTAACCTTTGCGACCTTCGCGTACGGAAGTCCGGATGTCAGAAAGCCTCGAGCGCCAGCGCGTTCACGCTCTCGGCACCGTCGACGATGCTGTCGCGCAGGCCCGGCGCCTTCGAGAGGATGTGCTCGGCATAGAAGCGCGCGGTCGTGATCTTGGCCTGCATGAAGTCGACGTCGACGTTGTGCGAGGCCTGGTCCTGCGCCACGATCAGCGAACGCGCCAGCTGCCAGCCGGCCACCAGGTTGCCCGCGAGCATCAGGTAGGGCACGCTGCCCGCGAACACCGCGTTGGGCGAGGCCTTGGTCTGGCCCGCGACGAAATCCACCACCTCGACGAAGGCCTTGCGCGCGGCCTTCAGGCGCTTGAGCACGGCCTTGGCGGCGGCGCTGTCGCTCTTCGCGAGCTCGGCCTCGGTCTTCTCGATCTGCGCGGCGATGGCCTTGGCCGTCTGGCCGCCGTCGCGCGCGGTCTTGCGGCCCACGAGGTCGTTGGCCTGGATCGCGGTCGTGCCTTCATAGATCGTGAGGATCTTCGCATCACGGTAGTACTGCGCCGCGCCGGTCTCCTCGATGAAGCCCATGCCGCCGTGCACCTGCACGCCCAGCGAGGTCACCTCGAGGCTCATCTCGGTGCTGTAGCCCTTGACCAGCGGCACCATGAATTCGTAGAAGGCCTGGTTCTGCTTGCGCGCGTCGGCATCGGGATGGTGGTGCGCGGCGTCGTAGGCCGCGGCGGCCACGCTGGCCATGGCGCGGCAGCCTTCGGTGTAGGCGCGCATGGTCATCAGCATGCGCTTCACGTCGGGGTGATGGATGATCGCCGCGCTCGCGTTGATCGAGCCGTCGACCGGGCGGCTCTGCACGCGCTCCCGGGCGTAGGCCACGGCATGCTGGTAGGCGCGCTCGGCGATCGCGATGCCCTGCATGCCCACCGCATAGCGGGCCGAGTTCATCATGATGAACATGTACTCGAGGCCGCGGTTTTCCTGGCCCACGAGATAGCCGACGGCACCGCCGTGGTCGCCGTACTGAAGCACGGCCGTCGGCGAGGCCTTGATGCCCATCTTGTGCTCGATGCTCACGCAGTGCACGTCGTTGCGCGCGCCCGGCGAGCCGTCGGCGTTCAGCAGGAACTTCGGCACCACGAACAGGCTGATGCCCTTCACGCCCTCGGGCGCGCCGCTCACGCGCGCCAGCACGAGATGCACGATGTTCTCGGCCATGTCGTGCTCGCCGTAGGTAATGAAGATCTTGGTGCCGAAGACCTTGTAGGTACCATCGGGCTGCGGCTCGGCGCGGCTGCGCACCAGCGCGAGGTCGCTGCCGGCCTGCGGCTCGGTGAGGTTCATCGTGCCGGTCCACTGGCCGCTCACGAGCTTCTCGAGGTAGGTAGCCTTGAGTTCGTCGGAGCCCGCGGTCAGCAGCGCCTCGATGGCGCCGTCGCTCAGCAGCGGGCACAGCGCGAAGCTCATGTTGGCCGAATTGAGCATCTCGCCGCAGGCGGCGCCGATGGTCTTGGGCAGGCCCTGGCCGCCGAAGTCGGCCGGATGCTGCAGGCCCTGCCAGCCGCCCGACACGTACTGCGCGAAGGCTTCCTTGAAGCCGGCCGTGGTCGTGACCTCGCCGTCCTTGAACGACGAGGGATTGCGGTCGCCCGCGACGTTGAGCGGCGCGATCACGTCCTGGTTGAAGCGCGCGCATTCCTCGAGCACGGCCTGCGCGGTCTCGAGGCCGGCGTCCTCGAAGCCGGGCAGCCTGGCGATCTCGCCGATGTTGGCCAGGTGCTCGATGTCGAACAGCATGTCCTTGAGGGGGGCGGTGTAGCTCATCTCATGTCTCCCGATACTGCGGATGTGAAAAGGGCATCGCGAACGATGCCCTCTGGCTCAATGCAATGGCGCGATCAGAGCGCCTTGACCAGTTCAGGCACGGCCGTGAACAGGTCGGCCACGAGGCCGTAGTCGGCCACCGAGAAGATCGGC